>CAYWRV010000219.1:0-2784 GCA_964460865.1 uncultured Smithella sp.
GGCGATCGTCGAAGAAAACCTGATCGGCCTGAGAGGCATGGGAATCTTCTGTGTCCTGGAGCTCGATGAAAAAAACAGGGAGATTACATTGAAAAACTCATCCGCGCCGATGATTGAGCAATATATTCATTTCAGTCTGGCAAAGGCTTCAAAAACAGGCCCTGCCGAAGCGGCGCGGAAATCCGCGCAGGACAGACCAAAGGATTCGGCACCACAGCCGCAACGCCGGGTTGGGCCGGAGCAGACGCAGTCGAAGAAATTCTGCAGCGGCTGCGGAAAGCCGCTCCAGCCGGGTGCGAAGTTCTGCACGGGGTGCGGAGCGAAAATTTAAAAGTTCTGCCACGGCCGGTGCTTTGCGGTACTACATTAAAAAATGTTTTGATGACGGAGAAGCGAGATGAAAAAATGTTCCGCATGTGGAGAGGTTAATACACCGGATGCAGCATTTTGCTCAAATTGCGGACAAAGCCTTCAGCAGTCCGAAAATAGAAAAAAATGTCCCTCATGCGGGACAGCCAATGAGCCGGATGCCGCTTTTTGCTCCAACTGCGGCAGACGAATGGACACAGGAGCGCCCGCAGCAGATCAATCACCTGTCGCGGAAGAGCTTCTGGCCTTAAACAGTGAATTTCTCTCTGTCCGCCAGACAGCTCCGGGACGGTTTGAATTCTCCTCCGACACGGGAGCCGCCTCGCCCCTGCAACGGGTGAAGATACAATATGACGCTCTGGCGATACTCGAGCCGGAGACCAGACAACTGGTTTTCTGGGAAAAGATGGTGGAGAGTTCGTCGGGAATGCAGGCGGGTGTCTTTACTGAAAAAACAAAACAAAAAGGCATCGAGGTAGGCAAGGGTGTTCATGGAGAATTACTGTTTGGGGGAAAGTATGGATTTGAATACGGAAATTTAAGAGAGGTTGTGAAAAATATCGCCGCCGGTCAGGGCTGGAAATTTAAACTAAGTATTTTCAAACCCAGGGCGCAAACGTCGGCGGCCGCTTCAGCCGGCAAATTTCCCTTCCTTAAAGTTATTGCCGTGTGTGCCGCCGTTTTGCTGGTCCTGCTTCTTTTGCTTATCGGCTATTGCTCACTAAAAGGTGACTCTTCAAAACAGGCATCCCGAACAGATGCGGGAATCTATGAAGATGACGAGGCGGGTGAGGAGCCGGAGGGGATTTATGAAGAAAACGCAAGGGGGCCCGGTGAGGCCGGGCAAATTATCATGACCGACAGGAAGGTGTACCGTAGCGGCGAGGAAATACGGGTGAACTACTACCAAGCTCCGGGAGGCTCCAGGGATTGGATATGTATCGTTCCTGTTGGCTCGAAAAACACGGATGCGGGAGACTATCAATACATCCCGCAGCGCGGAGATGGAGTAATGACCTTCCGTTCTCCGGGACCGGGAAGATACGAAGCGCGTGCGTTTTACCGCTATAATGCCGGCGAGTACCGTATCACCGCCCGCTATACCTTTGTGGTCAGAGACTGAATTTGCCGGCCTGATAAGGCTTTTGTCTTTTCCCGCCTGCAGCCAAAAAGAGTCATGGTGGATGGTCAATAGCTCGTGGCTCGTATGCGATAGTTGATGTACGCACAAAACACCGCGCATCCTGAGCTCGTCGAAGGGCCTGCCCTGAGCTTGTCGAAGGGTGAGTGAGTAGCAAGGCTCATGGTTTTTCGATTATTTGAAAGTGGTTTGTGTGCGCCTCTTATACGGCCGAGGGAGAATGTCTT
Source organism: uncultured Smithella sp. (assembly GCA_964460865.1). Classification (GTDB taxonomy): domain Bacteria; phylum Desulfobacterota; class Syntrophia; order Syntrophales; family Smithellaceae; genus UBA8904. The sequence continues at coordinate 1,738 of CAYWRV010000219.1, forward strand.
CCGGGCAGCAGCTCAAGGCGAAAATGGCGTTTTTGTATTTTACCGATGTCTATGCTCGTTTTAATTTTTTGCAGCTCTGTAACAGTGATGCCCGCGTCGATGGTTTTTTTCAGGAGGCTGCGAAAATGTTTTTCAAAAAGGCCGCCTTCCACCTCTGCATGAACGGGAAGGATATGAGTCCCGCCGTTTTTTATCAACTTTTCAATGACGGCAATTCCGTTTTCCGCGTCAAGCTCTTCAAAGCAGGGCAAGTCTGAAGGGATTTCTAAAACATTGATGTTCTCATGTATGAAAGGTTCTGTGGCCCGTGTACAACTGAGATATTCGAAATTATATTTCTGAATTATGTTCAGCACACGCTCATCAATCAGCCAGGAGGGGGCGCCGAAAGCGGAAGGTTTTTTCCCGGTCAGTTTCTCGAATCCGGCAATGCCTTTTTCAAACCACTCATCGATCCACTTTGTGGGTTTTTTCGAAAGTTCATCTTGCCAACGTCTGTGATCCCAGGCATGAAACTGCACTTCATGGCCTTCATCGATAATCTGTTGCACAATTTCAGGAAAGGACAGGGCGATCATTGGCGCCGGCAGAAGTGTTCCGTAAAGAGCTGTTTTCCATCCATAAAGGCTTGTCGCTTTTGTGCGCAACATTTTTTTCAAAAACAACGGATTTTTAATCAACTGAATGATAGCACGGCCGGAGTTGTCCGGGCCGATGCTTAAAAAGAATGTCCCTTTCACGCGGAAGTCGCTAAATGTTTTCAGCAGACGGGGGACGCCGTTTTTCATTCCCCAGTAGGTGTCGACATCTATTTTCAGTCCCAGCAGGCCCACAGTTTATTCCATAGTTCCTAGGCGCTGACCTGTTTGTTTTCTTCCAGGAATGAATTGAGTGTCAGATGCATCGCTTCTTCCAGTCCGACGGATGGTTCCCAGCCCAAAAGCCTTTTGGCTTTTTCAATGCTCGGTTTGCGTGTCAGGATATCCTGGTAGCCTTTTCCATAGAATGTTTCGGCGGGTATTTCGACGATCTCGGAATAAGTGGAAT
>CAYWRV010000220.1:0-2781 GCA_964460865.1 uncultured Smithella sp.
CCCGAATTTTTATAGAAGATTCGATCCTGCAGCACCTCGTCAAGAACCTCCCCAACACTCATGAACGTTCCGCAGCGAAGCAACGAGTCATACAGACAGACATCGACGCAAAGCAGGCACGCATCACATTTTTTCCGATCGATTACCCGCCCGGTTTTTTTTGACAAACTGATCGCCCCTTTCGGGCAGGCACGTACGCAGGCCCCGCAGGCGCGGCAGTGGATGTCGCGAGTCATCAGCTCGGGTGTTGATTTTTGTGATTCGGGATTAGAACACCAGGCGCAGGAAAGCGGACAGCCTTTAAGAAATACTGTCGTGCGTATTCCCGGCCCGTCATGCACGCTGAATTTCTGAATGTTGAAAATCAGCCCTTTCAGTTTTGTCGTCACGTCAGGCTCTGCTCCGTCCTGGCGATAATATGATCCTGAAGGCCGCTGGACAGGTCAACAAAGTAGGCGCTGAATCCGGCCACGCGCACAATCAGATCACTGTATTTTTCCGGTTGCGTTTTTGCCGCCAGTAATGTCTGCCGGTCAACAACATTAAACTGAATGTGCGGAATATTGAGCTCTTTCCAGGTTTTGAGATATCCCAGGAATGCCAGTTTCAGATCATCTTCAAAAAACTTGGGTAGAAATTTCTGATTGAGCAGATGGTTGAAGGTATCCACCGTGCTGATCTTGGAAACGGATTTTAAAACAGCCGTGGGACCTTTCTTGTCGCGGCCCGGCGCGGGCGCCAGTGTCGAGTCCGAAAATGGCTCGCCGTCGAGGCGACCGTCGGCTGTGGCCGGTGTGTCCGCGGCCAATCCATAGGTTGCGGACACGGCGCTTCCGTCGCCGCGGTGCGGATGCCCGAACCGGTCTTTCACGCTTTCCATCGCGGCTTCGCCTCTGGCCTGAACTTCCGCGGCGATCAGATCGGCATAGTCATCATCGTTACCGAATTTGGGCGCGGCCAGACATGCCCGCCGGATATCTTCGCGTCCTTCCCAGTTTTTGTCCATGATGGCGATCAATTCCGGCAGCGAAACTTTTTTATCTTCAAAAACCACTTTTTTGATGGCGGTAATGGCATCCGCCACATTCGTCCCGCCGATTACCTGTGAGAAATGATGCAGCATGGAATTATACACCCATTTGCGGCAGTCCTGGCCCCGTTCGATGCAGCCGTCCAGAATGGCCGAGTAAAACGGCCGCGGCGCGTAATGCATCAAAAGCTCATTATTGATTCGTTCGAGCCCTTCAATTTTTTCCGTGAAGAAACGCACCTGCTCCGCGTAGGCGTCCAGAACATCGCGCCAACTTTTAAACGTTGCCGGGTCCGGTGTTTTGGCTCCGTGCTGTTCGCCGGTTTTCGGATTCACGCCAGAATGCAACGCCCACCACAGGCACTTGGGCAAAACGAAATAGCCCACCGAACGGCGGACAACATTTTTCCCGGGAATTTCGATATAAACGCAACCGGTCACGGCATAACGTTTGGCGTCTTCTCCCGGAACGCCCCAGCGCTCAAAAAGCGGAATCAGCGCCTCGTCGTTGAACAGCGAGGGATAGCCGATGCCGGTTTTAATCACGTCGGCGGCTTTGGCATAAACCGCGTCGGGTGTTTTATCGTGCATGCGTAAAACAATGCTGGGCTCGATGATTTTGAGCGTTCGCGCCGCTTCCATGGTGAGATACGTCAGATCGTTGGTCACATCGTTTCCGAATTCATCCGTCCCTCCGATGGTGACAGCCTGCAGAGACGCCACACCTCCATAGACGGAGCTCACCGTTGGAGAATAGACCAGCCCCAGTTCGTTTAGCTTTATCCAGAGCAACTGTAAAATGCCCAGCGTTTCGTCTTTGGTGATCCTGCCTGCCTTCAAATCCTTTTCATAATAAGGGCCGAAAAGCTGATCGATGCGGATGCCGATGCCGAGCGTCGAATACTCAAGATAGCGCACCAGATGGATGAAGTAGAAAAACTGGACGGCTTCAATAAAGGTGCGGGGCGGATTTTCCGGCACCCATGCGCAGGTTTCGGCAATTTCGGTGAGAATCTTTTTGCGTGCGGCGTTCTTCTGGCGCGCGGCGGATTTTTTGGCCAGCGCCGCGTAGCGAATGGCGAAGGCGATCACCGCTTCCAGGGAAATAATTGCGGCGGTGAGGAAATCTTTTTGCTCGACATAGTCGCCGGGAAGCTCCTCGTCGATCCGTACCATTTTTTCGCGGATTTCCGCGATTAATCCCTTGAGCCCCAGCCTGAAAAGCTTTTCATAGTTAGGAATACCAAGCTCGGATAGCTGGCTCCACAAAAACGTACCTTCATACGTCCAGTATTTTTTGAGCGAGTCGGGTAAAATGGCCTGATGACGGTCGCTGATGGATTTTCCCTTCCAGTAGTTGCAAAGTTTTTTCAATTCCCGCCGCCCGGCCGCATCCAGCAGTGTCTTTCCTGCCGTGCTCTGCACGAGCCGTAACGGCGATTTCCAGTTTTGCTCAATAGGATGAAAAATCCCGCTGGGGTCGGCGGTCTGATAGCCGACAATGCGTTCATAGTCACGGATGAAAATGCCCATATTGTTTAAAATGTTGGCAAGCGCCTTGGCCCGGCGCAGTACCATGGCCTCACCTTCGGTTTCCCTGTAGGATTCCGTCATCAAACGCGAACGTTGCAAATCCAGGCGGATTTCCGGCCGGAACATGCCTCTTGTGTGTATTTATGGGACGCTGTTAACTTATTACCTGAATCTTGCACGCTTACGGTCATTTCAAGACATCCACGAGCTAAATTATT
>CAYWRV010000221.1:0-2763 GCA_964460865.1 uncultured Smithella sp.
GCTCATCCCATTTTGGCAAGATTGCAGATTGACGAGGCGTTTATTGCCGGGAAGTCCGTCGAAGTCATGAAAGCCGTGTCGGATTTCCTGGTCAGAAATCTTACGGCACTGACGCAAAACACGGTAGTGTTCATCCTGCAGTTTTCCGTCATGCTGTATTGCCTGTATTACTTCCTGCGTGACGGGGACAGCATCATCGATTCCCTGACCGGCCACATGCCGGTCAGCAAAGAACATGTCAATATCTTCATCAATGAATTTTTGACAACGGCCAAGGCGACGCTGAAGTTCACATTTGTGATTGGCGGCATCCAGGGATTTCGGGGCGGGCTGGTTTTCTATATCACAGGTATCGAGCGCGCGCTGGTCTGGGGGGTGCTTATGCTCGGCCTGTCCGTCCTGCCGGCGATAGGCTGTTCGATTATCTGGGCGCCGGCCGGCATTATTCTGGTTATCCCGGGGTATATCTGGCAGGGGCTGACGGTGCTGATTTTCGGCGCGGTGGTCATCAGTAGCGTGGACACTTTGCTGAGGCCCGTGCTTCTGGGCAAGGATATCAAAATGCATTCTTTGTTGATATTTCTTTCCACATTGGGCGGCCTGTCAATCTTCGGGGTCAGCGGCTTCGTTCTCGGACCGGTAATCGCATCCCTGTTTTTAGCGATCTGGAAATTATTCTTCGAAATCTACCCGCAGGAGGACCAGACCGCGCAAAACACAAAATGATAACTTAAACCATCGCGTACGGCCGGATGACAGGCCTTTGTAAGGCCCGCGATGGCAGAGAGGTCATTTGGCATAGACGGACAGGCGGCGATTCAAGGCATTTCCCTTCAGGCTTCGGTTCATGTTTATACAAATAAGAAGGTCCGACTGAATGGGATTAAGGCGGCTATAAAGATATGTCAGCCGATATCCGAACTGAAGAAACGCTCCTGCGTCCGGGACGTCTAGCTGTTTTTTTCAGGCTTCAGTTTGTCTTTTATGTTTTTCCCCCCGGTCAGGTCGGTGGTGTAGCCGCCGCCGGTGAAATCATTTTCCTGCAAAATGACCCGGTGAAAAGGCAGAGTCGTTTTGGGGCCGACAAGTTCAATTTCGCCCAGCGCCCGCTGCATGCGCGCAATAGCTTCCGGACGCGTTTTCCCCACACTCATGATCTTCATCATCAGTGAATCGTAATGGTAGGGGAAGTTGTAGCCTTCATAAATCCCTTCGTCAATGCGGATACCGGGACCGTGTGGTAAAAACAGTTTCCGGATGACGCCCGGTGAGGGGATGAAATTTCTCAGTGCGTCCTCCGCATTGATCCGGCACTCGATGGCGTGCGCGTTCAGACGGATGTCGTCCTGGTTGTAGCTCAGTTCTTCGCCCTCGGCGATGCGTATTTGCTCGCGGACAATGTCGATTCCGGTGACCATTTCCGTTACGCAATGCTCCACCTGCAGCCGTGAATTGATTTCGTTGAAGTAAAATTTTCTTTCCCCGGGGAAATAGAAAAACTCAACGGTGAGAGCGCCGACATAATCAAGGGCCAGGGCGACGTCAATGGCGGCCGCGCCCATTTTCATTCGCCAGAAAGGGCTGACGATGGGGCATGGTGCCTCTTCAATCAGTTTTTGAAAACGACGCTGCACGGAACAGTCTCTTTCGCCCAGATGAATCACGTTGCCGTGCGAATCGGCCAGAACCTGAAATTCAACATGCTTCATGCCACGCAGGAATTTCTCTATATAGAACGAGGAGGTGCCGAAGGCTTTTCTGCCCCGCATTTCGGATGTGGCGATGGCTTTGCCCAGTTCTTCTTCGTCGCGTGCAATCATGATCCCGATACCGCCGCCTCCGCCGGATGGTTTAACGATGACCGGATAACCTATCTCCGCTGCTATTTCCCGGGCGCGTTGTGCGCCCTCACGCTTCCCGTTGGTGATGGCATCGTCGCTGCCGGGTGTGACGGGAATATTGATGAGCTTCATGAGCTGCCGTGCCCGATTTTTGGGTTTGGCCTTGGACATGCACTGGCTCGACGGGCCGATGAAAATGATCTGCTCTTTTTCGCAAAGCTCCACGAAGTCGGGGTTTTCCGACAAAAAACCGTATCCCGGATGGATGGCATCCGCACCGCTTTGTCTGGCCACTGAAACAATCTTTTCAAAATTCAGATAGCTTTCCGTCGCTTCGGCACGACCGATTTCATAAGCTTCGTCCGCCAGTTTCACATGCAGTGCGTCCGTGTCGGCCTGAGAATATACAGCCGCCGTGGCAATACCCATATCCCTGCAGGTGCGTATAATGCGCACGGCGATTTCACCCCGGTTAGCGATAAGTATTTTCCTGAATTTCATGTTTCTACTCCTTGAAATTGCTGTCATGTGCAACCCGGGTATTGCAAGCAGCAATTATGCCATTGATTATGTATAAATCCGGGCAGATAATCTGTGACAATCGGAGATTGGGCCGGGGCGAGGTGCACATTGAAATGGCGATCTCTCATATGCGTGCGTGTTGGGAAAAGACAAATTATTTTCAACAGTTTTCATTTATTTCACTCCGGGTGACGCTGCAGGGACGGGATTTTATTGTCTCGAACTCATCGGGGAGGGTATGCTGACACTCAGGCCATATGGTTGCAGGGAATGCAAACCTCACCCCGAGATGTGAAGTGGTTTTTACACACAGAAGCGGCGTTCGCACTCCGAGGGCTTTACCACCGGTGCTGATCTTTTATCTGATAAGCTGGGGCAGGAAGGTGGCGAGTTTCGGAAA
>CAYWRV010000222.1:0-2743 GCA_964460865.1 uncultured Smithella sp.
GTGATTTACGTTCCCAAAAAACTGGTCAATATCGTGGTTGCCTCATGAAAAAGACGACATTTTTGAAAACATACAACCGCACCCTGCCGGCGCTTCACGCCGTCGTGCTGGCTTTTGTCCTCGTTATCGCGGGCTGCGGTTATTCCTTTTCCCCCCGCGGCGAAACAATCGACCCGGCCATCCGTAATATCTATGTCGAACCTTTCGGCAACAAAACCGCTCAGGCCGATGCTGAAAACATCATGCGCACCGCCTTTATCGACCAGGTCATCCAAAATAGCCGCTTCCGGGCGGTGGAAAATAGCGCCAAAGCGGATGCTCTCATCAGCGGGAATGTTGTGGGCCTCAATACCGTAACCCTTTCCTACCGGCAGGATATTCTGGCGGCGGAAGAAAGAATGACTGCGTTACTGGAAGTGGTTTTTCGGGAGAAAGAAACGGGCAAGATTATCTGGGCCTCGCCACGGCTCGCCGGAACAGTTGACTACAAGGTGAGTGATGCAGCCAATCCCCTTCCCTTCAGAAAACAGGCTCTCAGAAAACTGTCCGCGGACATGGCGGAAAGAGCCTTTAACATGATGCTTTCCAACTTTTAACCATAAGCATGAAACCTTCTGCTTTTAAATGGGGAGACTACCTCTTTTATCGCGCGACAGGTGAAGGCGCACCGGAGCTGCTGCGGCCGGACGAACACCGGGCCCATGTCAAAACAGGCCCCTTAAAGGTTCTCCTGGCATGGGCGGACACAAGCCATTTGTGTGTCATAAAAAATGACGTGGCCGTCGGTTGCGACCCGCCTGCCATGCGGCGTCTCTTGGATGCCGCCCGTGACACAGGCGCGGGGCTTGTCTACGCGGACTTCACCGAAGTCAAGGGCATGGCTCTCAATCCCCATCCGCTAAACGACTATGAGGAGGGGTCGCTCCGCGATGATTTTGACTTCGGCCCCATGTTTGTCCTCTCCACCGGGGCAATTGCAGGCGCCATTGGTAAATACGGCCCGCCGCCCCGGGATGCCGGTCTCGCCCTTTATGACCTGCGGCTCAAAATCTCCATCGATACTCAGATTTTGCACATTCCGGAATTCCTATACAGGGCATCTCCGGCGCGCCCTGCACCCGCCAAAGAAACGACCTCCAAAACCGAGGCGCATTTTTCCTATACTGCCAGGGGAAACCTGTCCCGGCAGAAAAAACTTGAAAAAATCGCCACAGCTCATCTGAAGCGTATCGGCGCCTTCCTGCCGCCGCGGACCAAAAAAGCCACCGAGACGACCAAGACTCAATGGAAGGCAAGCGTCGTCATTCCCGTCAGAAACAGAAAAAAAACCATTGCCGATGCGCTGGCGAGCGCGCTTGCGCAAAAAACAGACTTTCCGTTCAACATCATTGTCGTGGACAATCACTCCACGGACGGCACAACGGGCATCATAAAAAAAATCGCATCACGCCACACCCAAGTACATCATATCATCCCGCCGGTGCACGGCCTGGGGATCGGAGGCTGCTGGAACGAAGCGATCTTCTCCCCCCAATGCGGCCGCTACGCCGTGCAGCTCGACTCGGACGATCTATACAGCTCACCCGAAACACTGCAAAAAATCGTGGACACACTAAGCAGAGGTTCTTACGCGATGGTGGTCGGCTCCTACACGCTGGTCGATGAGAAGTTGAAACCCATCGAGCCGGGACTGATCGACCACCGTGAGTGGACTGATGCCAACGGCCACAACAACCTCTTGCGCGTGAACGGTATGGGTGCGCCACGCGCCTTCAACACGGAAGTGCTCCGCAAAACCAGCTTTCCCGACATGAGCTACGGGGAGGACTATGCGGTGGCTCTCAGCCTGACACGTGAATATAAAATAGGGCGCATCTTCGAGAGTCTCTATCTTTGCCGCCGCTGGTCCGACAACACAGACGCCGATCCCTCCCTTGAGAAACAAAACCGCCATGATCACTATAAAGACCGTCTGCGCACATTGGAGATAAAGGCCAGACAGAAACTGAACCGCGGCCGCGATGTAGAGCGTACGGATGACGGGGATGCCTCACAGGAACAAACCTCTTATGAAACGTCCGAAAGCATCTATGCGGTTTTTTCCGGCCGGGACAATGAGGAACTGGGTCGGCTGTGCAGTGATTTTTTCAAATCGGAAAAAGAACACTGGCCCGAACTGGGCGCGGCCTGCCGGGCATTGGCAAAAACAAAAAGGCGAAAGCTCGACTACGGCGGATATGTGACCGCCCTGCAGTACAATCCCGCCCGGCAAAAAAGCGGGTCTGCGGCGGTCGATCCCGCGTCGATAAGCAGACGGCCCTGCTTTTTGTGCCACACCAACAGGCCGCCAAAGCAACGCGCAATCGCCTACCGCAACACTTATGAAATTTTGTGCAACCCCGCACCGATCTTCGACAACCATTTCACTGTCGTATCCAACAGGCATACCCCGCAGGAAATCTCCTCCTCCATAGCAGAGTTACTGCAAATCGCACGCGATGCCTCACCCGAGTATCTGGTTTTTTACAACGGGCCTGCCTGCGGCGCTTCCGCCCCCGACCATCTGCATTTTCAGATGGTCCCGGCAGATGAGCTTCCTTTTCTCGGCCAAGCGGAAGGCCTCCCCCTGTTCAAACAAGCTAAAGGGGTGCGTATCGCCGGCGGTTTTGTCTTTGACCGTGCACTTGCCATAATCGAGTCCCGAACAAAGACCAGAATGCTCGAGCAGTTCAACAACTTTCTG
>CAYWRV010000223.1:0-2741 GCA_964460865.1 uncultured Smithella sp.
CTTTTGATACTTCTCCTCGCTATTGAAAGAAGAAGGAAGAAACTTTCTCACATGGGGCTTGCCATAAGCGACAATTACTTCAGACGCGGCCCCGGTAGTGCTTTTGTGAGAGTAAAGTAGTCAAAACTAAAGCTGAGGTTGGTCATGGGTGTTGTGAAAAAACAACCCTCCCACCCCCGGCCCGCTAAACGGAGCACCCCGGCAAGTACCGGAAAACAGCAACAAGCATCGCCCTGATCCAACCTAATGTGCGGCGGTTTCCTACCAAATCAGGTGGTGAAATCAGCAAAATAGGCACGGCAACAAGGCTGCTGAATTCAAGTAAAAATCAATTATTTCTTTAGATTTTTTTCACGTCCGATGACAAAGGGCACGAACTTGTTTATGAAGTATATAGCGGGAACAATAAGGACAATCTCTAGAAATGAAAACAAGAGTGTGAATGGAAGGTCCAATTTTGTCCGTGAAGGTAATGTACGAAAAATAATAAATACCAACCCGTGTAAGATAAAAGAGGCTATCCCGACAAGCCCTACAATAATAATCGTACTCTTACCGATATAAGACAGGATTTTAGAAGGTGGCAGCATACGAAATAACAAATACGAGAAATAGATTCCAGAAAAAGACGCGATCAAAAACCAAAAAACATTTCCATAGTGATTATAATTCATATCCGCCTTTCCGTTAATCTTACTAAAAAGCAGTGTTAAGGATACTAGTAAAAGCATTATCGAAAATTTCCAAACCGTGGGAAACGTCACTAGTGACTGTTTAAAGCTTCTAGTCATATTTCCCAAATAACAAAATATCATCGCAACGAGGGCGACATCTGCGCTCCAGGGCAGTCTGAAAGTTGTCAACAAGCTCAAGAAAAAACCAAATATACCTATTGCGGCAACTACAACAATCTTTGTTAAATTTTGGAAATAATTATTAACAAACCAGAAAAGAACATCAGTGACAAAAAGGCATGGCAAAAACCAAAGTGTAATGTTTATCGGGTTTCCCCACGGCTCGACACCGACTCCATAAAAAATCCCCCAAAAGGGAACCAATGGGTCTAGTAAAAGGGCTAGCCCCCTGGCGCTAAATGATCGAACAATTACCAACCAGAATGCAAAAGACAAAAAAGAAAATATAAAGTAAGGCAAAAGTAACACACGGAACTTTTTTATAATTATACTTTTTAAGTCCGGATACCTTGAGTGATCGAACACGAAGCCGGAAATCCAAAAGAAAAGTGGCACATGAAAAGAATATATTACTTGTTCAAAATAAATGTTGTTGGTTTTATGACCAATGAGAACAAGAATAATTGCATATGCGCGTAAGGCATCAAGCCATTCCATTCGCTGATGAGCCGCCCCTTGGGAGGGTATATTATCCATGCTTTTAACGCTTTACTGTTTTATTTTATTGTTCTTTTCAACCCCATTTATCAGAGATAATATGTCGCGGCAACTCAAAATGGCTAATAATCCTCAAAATATTAGTCGCATTTTCATGGACAGTATATTAGTAATTTTATCATATTGTTATGGAAGGCCAACATGAACGATAACTCTTTTAGCGCTAAATTCAAAAAACACATTAACATAAAAAACGTACTTTTTTTTCTTATTGTAATTTTTGCATTATCATTCAGTTACATATTTGTCAGGCCCCTATTCGATTCAGGGAATATGCGTCATTATTCACATATTCCATTGATCCCTCTGATCACTATTTATCTTTTTTTCATCAGGCGTAAATCTATTTTCCAAACGGTGAATTTTGCCTTTCCCGCCGGAATCCCCGTATTGCTGGTGGGGATCATTTTATTCGGCTGCGGCCTGATTTTGGGGCCTCAGATGGACAGTAACAATTACGCATCCATCATCGCCTTGTCTCTGGTCGTTTTCATAAACGGGGCTTTCATTCTCCTTTACGGAATTACCGCCTATAAGGCGGCCCTGTTCCCTCTTTTGTTTCTTATTTTCACCGTCCCTATTCCAACAGCGCTTATGGACAAAACGATTTCCTTTCTGCAGTCGGGCTCCGCTGAATTCACCAATCTGCTTTTTCTAATATCCGGCATACCTTTTTTGAGAGAAGGTGTTGTTTTTCATTTGTCGAATTTGAGTGTCGAGGTGGCGCCCGAATGCAGCGGCATAAGGTCGGCGCTGGCTATTTTCATTATAGCCGTCCTGGCGGGTAATATGTTTTTGAAAACCTACTGGAAGAGGATTGTTCTTGCCGTTTGTGCGGTATTGATCGCCATGTTTAAAAATGGCATCCGGATTTTGACTTTGTCATTGCTGGGAAATTACGTAGATACGCGTGTTTTGGAAAGCTCTCTACACAGGGAGGGAGGCATACCGTTTTTTGCTGTAGCCCTCATTTTGTTGGCACCGGTATTGTTTCTTCTAAGAAAAACGGAAAAATTCAAGGTCGAAAAATAGAAGTAGCAGGTTAAAACAGAAAGCGAAAAACATCCACCCCCGGCCCGCTAAAGCAGGCCACCCCCGCCAGCGGTGGACAAGTCATTGAACATCCCCCTTCGGAGAGGACACAGGGGGAGGATGAAAAGGCCAAAACAACAAGTCCACCCCCGCCCCGATGAATCGGGGCACCCCCGCCAGCGGTGGACAAACCATTTAATGTCTCCCTTCGGAGGGGGCAAGGGGGAGGATGGAAAGACCAAAACAACAAGTCCATGCCCGCCGGCGGGGGACAAGCTGATTAGACAATTAATTAAT
>CAYWRV010000224.1:0-2725 GCA_964460865.1 uncultured Smithella sp.
TCTGACATTCTTGCCGTATTGCCGTAGGTATGGGAATCTCCAATGGCAACTATATCAGCCGTTTTGACGATTTCTTTATTCCTGAAGCCCCACGCATCGTGGCCACTCGAACCGGGTGGAAGCTTTATTCCCAAAACATCGTCACTTATCAGTTTGGGGGAAAGGTAATCTACAGGATTCAAGGTGATTCTAGCAGCAATCTCACATACCAACAAGGCAACAAAAACAGAAACGAAGATTATACAGAGATTTCCTATCGTTTTCTTTAATTTTGCCATTTTCTAGTCCAATTTAAATGTTGTCTTCCAGTCACCCGTTTCATCAAGAGGTGGCTGCTGTTTTTTGTCAAAAAGGTAATTACCCAAGACTAGATAGTCCATTTCTGTTCGCATGAAGCATACGTAACCGTCTTCGGGGGAGCAGATTATCGGTTCTCCTCGGACGTTGAAACTGGTGTTTACTAAAAGTCCGTAGCCGGTCTTTTGTTTGTAGGCGTTTATCAGCTTCCAGAACTTTTCATTTGTTTTTTTACTTATGCTCTGTATCCGTGCAGAATTGTCGATGTGCGTTATTGACGGGATATCTGAGCGAAGATGATACAGTCGCTCGTACATTTTCATCCGGTCATAATTTTCAGGAACAGGATTCAGGCGTTTTTTCTGCACTTGTGCAACAAGCAACATGTAGGGTGATGGGCGATCAAGGTCGAAATATTCCGAAATATCTTCTTCAAGAACTGCCGGGGCAAAAGGTCTGAAACCTTCTCGGTATTTGATTTTCAGATTCAGTTTCTTCTGCGTATCAGGCTTGCAGGGATTGCCCAAAATACTTCGATTTCCCAGCGCTCGGGGGCCATACTCCATGCGCCCTTGGAACCACCCGACCACCATTCCCTTGTCGAGTAACTCGACAACATCCCGGCATAGTAAATCATAATCAGCATAATGGGTGTATACAGCCCTAAATTTTTTAGCAGTTCGTTTTATGTCGTCATCGCCGAATTCGGGACCCAAATATGCGCCTTGCATAGAATCTTCGCCGGGTGTAACTTGTCTGGGCTTGTCCCGGCCGATGTGCCAGGCAGCATAAGCAGCGCCAAGAGCGCCTCCTGCATCTCCTGCCGCAGGCTGTATCCATATATCATCAAATAAGTTCTTTTTAAGGAGTCTACCGTTGGCCACGCAGTTGAGCGCGACACCGCCGGCCATAACCAGGTATTTACTGCCCGTAAGTTGTTTTGCCGTGTTGGCAAGGCGATAGATAATTTCTTCAGTAACTTGCTGTATGGCCAGGGCCAGGTCCATATACGCCTGGTCAAGTTCACCTTCCTGTTCTCTTTTGGGAATCCCGAAGAGTTTGTGCCATTTTTTATCATTGCACATGGTCAGAGCGGTCGCATAATTAAAATAATCCATGTTCAACAGAATGGAGCCGTCGTCACGAATATCAACCAATTGATCCAATATTTTGTTCTTAAAGTTTAAGGTTTGCTCTGATCCTGCGTGTCCGTACGGTGCAAGTCCCATGAGTTTGTATTCACCGCTGTTGACTTTGAACCCGCAATAGTAAGTGAAGGCAGAGTAGAGAAGGCCGAGTGAGTGTGGAAAATCAAGTTCACGTAGAAGCTTAATGGTGTTGCCGCTACCTATTCCTATTGTAGCAGTAGCCCACTCACCGACACCATCCACAGTGAGAATGGCTGCTTCTTCAAAAGGCGACGGGTAGAATGCGCTGGCCGCATGCGACAAATGATGTTCAGGAAACTTTATTTTGACTTTCCCGGGGCCAAGAGCTGCCAAGCTTTCCTTCAGCATTTTACGCATGAACAGCTTTTCCTTAATCCATACCGGAATTGCGGATATAAAGCTCCTGAGTCCCTGCGGTGTAAAGGCGTGGTAAGTTTCCAGCAATCTTTCAAATTTCAAGTATGGTTTGTCATAGAATGCTATGCAATCAAGATCCCCTACTTTAAGGCCGGCTTCTTCAAGGCAATACTTTGCGGCATTATGCGGGAATTCACTTGTGTGCTTTTCTCGTGTAAAACGCTCCTCATGTGCCGCTGCCACAATTTCGCCATCGACTAAAATTGCGGCGGCGCTATCATGGTAATAAGCGGATAAGCCTAAAATAGCCCCTGACATTTCTTCCTCCTTCTAAAAGAGCGTGTAAATAAAAGGTGCAATTGCGGAGCCGCTAGTCATCAGTATTAAAACGCCAAACACAAGCAGCGTCAGAATTAAAGGTAGCAGCCAAAATTTTTTTCTTACCTTTAAGAAACCCCATAAATCCTTAATGAAATCCATATCATCTCCTTGTTTGTTTTAGTAAGGGTGTTCAATATCTTTAGCTGTATATACGTGCTCGCGTGTTTTAAACGCGGATGTTTGATCTTTTTTCCACTTTTGAAGCTGCATCGGATCTTTGCCAAGTAATCTTCTCATAAACCCGATTGGTAAAACGAGGATAAAAAATATAATTGTCAATATGACCTTTGACATTACCGACCCGAGTAGATGTGAAAGAGTAAGCCATATTTTTGCGACAGGCTTGAATGCGGTTGGCCATGTCATGTTTATGATGAGAAGTATGATGGAGATACCCAGCATAAGTTGAATTTTTACGAAAAAAGCAACAAGAAGGCAGATAAGCACCATTGCCATACCTGTGTCTTTTGCCTGGTTTTCGCTGATTGTTTCTGGTATGAAACTGCGAATTGAAAATGAAG
>CAYWRV010000225.1:0-2671 GCA_964460865.1 uncultured Smithella sp.
GCCCACTTTATGTAACCATCAATGAGGATGAAACAGGTTTGTTTGAACTCTTCACGACCATGGGCAAGGCCGGCGGCTGTGCCGCCTCTCAAAACGAAGCCATCGGCCGTATGGTATCACTTGCCTGGCGCAGCGGGCTGCAGGCGCGGCAGGTGATCAAACAGCTCCAGGGGATTTCGTGTCATTCCCCCTCCGGCTTCGGTGAAAATAAAATCATGTCCTGCGCGGACGCGGTGGCCCGGGCGATTCAAACCCATGTCACGGCCAACGGCGGCAAAATCGCTCACGAAAAACGGGTCTTTTTTAAGGGGGCCTGTCCCGACTGCGGTGGCATTGTCGAGCATGAAGGAGGTTGCATGGTCTGCCGTGCCTGCGGCTTCAGCGAGTGCGCCTAGGCCGGTTGGCCCGTTGGATTTTTTATAAAATGGAAATGCGGTCCGAAGCGTTCAAACGCCGCCCGGTCCAGCGACTCGCGGTGCTCCGGATGTGCAATGCTCACCAGCAGCCTCGCCCTTTCCTGGAGCGATCGCCCGTATAGATTTACCGCGCCGTATTCCGTCACCAGCCAGTGCGCATGGGCACGCGTCGTCACCACGCCCGCTCCCGGCAGCAATGTCGGCACGATCTTACTTATTCCCGATGATGTTACAGACGGCATGGCCAGAATCGCCTTCCCTCCCGGCGAGCGGGACGCACCGTAGAAAAAATCGACCTGCCCCCCTACACCCGAGTAAGGTTTGGTGCCGATGGAATCGGCTGAGATCTGTCCGGTCAGATCGACCTGGAGTGCGGAATTGATCGCCGTGGCTTTCGGATTACGGGAAATCAGGAATGGATCGTTGGTGTAGCCCACATCCTTCATCAGTACCAGCCGGTTTTCGTGTGTGTAGTCATACAGACGCCGGGAACCAAGCAGAAAAGTCGCAACCATTTTGTGCGGATCGATAGCTTTTTTCGCGCCGTTGATCACTCCTTTTTCCACCAGACCGATAACCCCGTCGGCAAACATCTCCGTATGAATCCCCAAATCCTTATGACCGCCCAGCTGGCTGAGTACCGCATTGGGAATCGCGCCAATCCCGAGCTGAAGCGTCGCGCCGTCTTCAATGAGAGCGGCGCAGTTTTTTCCGATTGCCGTCTCCACGGCATCCGGCTCGGCAAAATGGAGTGTTTCCAGCTGCGTGTCGTCTTCCACGAAAATATCGATCCGGTCAGTGGAAATGAGCGCATCACCGAAGGTGCGCGGCACATGGGGATTGATCACCGCAATGACCGTACGGGCCACCTCTATGGCGGCAAGTGTCGCATCAACGGAGGTGCCCAGAGAGACCATCCCTTTGTCGTCCGGCGGACACACCTGGATCATCGCCACGTCGCAGGGCAGATATCCCTGACGGTAGAGCTTCTGCGTTTCACCCAGAAAAACGGGAATGTAATCGGCAAATCCCTGCTGGGTTTCCGTGCGCACATTCGGTCCGACAAAAAAAGAGTCCAGCTGGAAAATTCCTTCAAACTCCGGCCCGGCGTAAGGCGCCGGCCCTTCAGTATGCAGGTGATGGATATGAACGCCGGAAAGACCGCCGGCACGCCCGCGGCGGCACAAGGCATGCACCAGACACTGAGGCGAGGTGGCCACACTGCTCAGATGGAGGTGATCCCCGCTCTGGACGGCTTTTACCGCCTCATCGGGGCTGACTGTTTTGAATGGCTTAGTAGTCATGCCAAATAAATCGCACGGCCGTTTCAGACGCCACCCGCCGCGCCGTTTAAGAGAAAAGCACGGATGTCGCGGGTGAGCTCTCCGGCCTTTTCCAGAAGGATGGCGTGGCCGCAGTTCTCATAAGAAATCATTTTTGCACCGGGCAGTTTCTCCAAAATATCCAAAGACAGAGGGAAAGGAGTAACCGGATCATCTTTGCCCGCGATAATCATGACCGGTTGAGCTATCTCCTGCACGCGGCTGCTTATATCAAATGCCTGGCAGGCGGCAAGCTGGCGCAAAAAAGCCCAGAGCGGCTGGGGCTGCCTCATACGCAATTGCACCGCCTGCTCAAAAATATCCTTATGCTCTTGGGCAAATCCGGGGGCGGTCATCATCGTTAAATCCGTACGGTAAACCTCCTCCGCCGGTTTCCCGGCAATGGCAGGCCCTACTTTTTCCCAGAATGGCTGGCCAAGTTCACGCGAGCGCTCACCGCCCATGCTTGTGGCGATGAGAACCAGATGATCAACAATATCAGGATAGGTCAGGGCGATTTCCTGAGCGATGAAGCCGCCCATGGAAAGGCCCGCAATATGCGCTTTTTCAATCCCCAGAGATTTCAGCAGACCGACCGCGTCGGAAGCCATGAGCGGGATACTGTATTCCTCATCGGGCTTGCCCGAGCGCCCTATCCCGCGGTTATCGGCGGCGATCACGCGAAAATCCGCGGACAAATCACGAATCTGGGCAAACCATAAATCCATGGGAAAGGCCAGTCCGTTTAGCAGCAGAAGCGGCTTACCCCAACCCTGCTCTTCATAATAGATATCGATTCCGTTTACACTTTGATATGGCATGAGATGATGAGAATTCCTTTTGAACTGTGCGGAGCGGCACGAGGCGCCGCCCCGCGCCTTTTTCTAAACAGCCTCGACTGCAATGGCCATGCCCTGACCGCCTCCGATGCAA
>CAYWRV010000226.1:0-2643 GCA_964460865.1 uncultured Smithella sp.
GCCTGATTCACCCCCATCTGCAGACCATCGTGAGCAAAAAACCGACTAACTTTGTCCGGCACCTGCTCGCATCCGCCTTAAATTATGAAAACGCCTCCGGTGGCGGCAACCTGTGGCGCAATCTGTTGATTTTTGAACAGGAAGCCGCCGAGCGTTTCATCGCCAACACAGGGGCGATCACATGGCTGGCCGCCTTTTCCCCCAAGGGGATGGCGGGCGAAGTGGATTTCTACTTCAGGGAAAAAACTTCCTTTTTCGACCTGACAGAGGCCAACTTCGACGAGATGCTCGACGGGCTCTCCAGGATTTTCTACCATCTGTACGTCAACAATTTCATGAGCTTCAACATGTCTTTGTACGCCACCATGACTTGCGAGAAAAACTTCTGGGTGCATGGACGCATCGTTCCCCGTTTTGAAATCAACCCTCTGGGCACAAGTGATTTGAATTACTTTGAAAAACTTCACGATGAAATTATCTGTCCGGTTGTGCCCGAGCAGCTGTGCCGGGAGCTTCAGGCATACTTTAAGCCACAGGAATGAGGCCGGGGCCTTGGAGCAATCAAAATAAAATAGAAAACCGGCACAAAAAAAGCGGCTCGTGAGGGCCGCTTTTTTGCACACTTCAGATACTTTCCCAATCTAGTCATCCGCTCCACCTGCTGCAGATGAGTCGGAACTTTTGTCAGATGTTGTTTCCTTCGCGGAAGGTTTGGCATTTTGCGGCTTTTTCCCCGCATAGTCTGTCGCGTACCAGCCTGTGCCTTTCAGGCTGAAGGATGACAATGACATCATTTTCTGCACCTTTCCCCGGCAAAACTTGCAAGTCTTCAGATCCGGTTCGGTAATGCCCTGAAAGGCCTCGAATTGTTTCCCGCATTTCTTGCACTGATATTCATAGATAGGCATGATTCAACCTCCACAAATTAATTACATAAATCACCGAGCGAAAACTCACCCGAAAAACACTCAAAAACAATATCCAGGTCGCCGTGCCGGACAAGCTGCAGTGCGCTGCGCGTCAGGGAGTGGACAAGCTTTTCTTCCTGTTCCTTTTCTTCCGCGGGCGCGTCAAAGTCGCTCAAACCGCTTCCGAACCTGAGCACGTGAATCAGCTCGTGCGCCGCAATGTACAGCATAAGCGGTGAAAATCTCACAAATGATCCGGCTCTGTCCACCGCGTCGAGAATGACATTGTCCTGTAGGCACACTCTGTAAAAATCAAAACCACCGGGGCCGTCGGACCTGTCAAGGCCGGGCTTTTCATACACATATTTGCAAAGATGTGCAAACGCGCCGTCTTTTACTTCATGCTCCTCAAGAAAAGCAAGAGTTTTTACATCATACCTGTTTTTACGCAGCTCATCACCGGTGAGACGAAAATAACGGCACACCAGCATTTCCGCCTCGTTAAAGGCCCTGGCCGCCAGAGGCATCTGCGTCCGGTCGAAAAAACGCATCACACACCTTAAATTATCGGTCGCACCCGACCGTTTGGCGCTAATATAGACACAGGGGTTGTTTGTGTCAATACCGGACACCGCAGCAGGTATTGCTTGTCAAACGGGGCGGCCGGTGTTAGTATCGCCCATCATTTAATCGTTGCCGAAATAATTAAGGATTGCCTTTATGGAGATTACCGCCGACATGCCCGGTGAAAACGAAAACAAAGTCAATGACGAACGCGCTCCGCTGGCTTTGAGGCCCTTTGCCGCCACCGGCCGGACGGTGATCGCCTGGGTCGGCAGCCTGGGAGCCGCCGCAATTTTTCTGTTTCTGGCAGTGGCCCGTATCCCCGGACGCAATCAGTTTTCCCGTATCGTTCAACAGACATATTACATCGGCGCCAGCTCCATCACCATCATCATGCTGGTGAGCCTGTTTACCGGTATGGTGCTGGGCCTGCAATCCTATCACGCTCTGGTGCAGTTCGGCGCGGCCGGCGCGGTCGGGTCGCTCGTTTCCCTTTCGCTGATCATGGAGCTCGGGCCCGTGCTCACCGCCATTATGATCACGGCACGTGCCGGCTCGGCCATCACCGCGGAAATCGGCATCCAGCGTATCAGCGAGCAGATCGATGCTCTGACCACGATGAGGATCAGCCCCATCCGTTATCTCATCAGTCCGAAAGTGGCGGCGGCCGTAATCAGTTTCCCTCTTTTAACCTCTGTGTTCGACCTGGTCGGTATTCTGGGCGGCTATATTTCCGCCGTGATGCTCCTGGGCCTGAACGGCGGCATTTATCTGCACAGCATCCAGACTTACGTGGTTTTAAGCGACATTACCAACGGTTTTGTCAAAGCCATTGTGTTTGCGGTGATTGTCGCGACCGTCTGCTGTTATCACGGCTATTTCACGCATATGCGCACAGACAGTCATGGCGCCCGGGCGGTCGGCCTGTCCACGACGGCGGCGGTTGTGACCTCCTGTGTATTGATTCTGGTTTCCGACTATGTCGTAACTTCACTTCTGGTGTAGGGTGACCCGATGAGAACGCCGCTTATTGAATTCAAGGATGTCACCAAACGCTTCGGCCGGAAAACCGTCCTGGACCGGGTAAATCTGCAAATCTACGAGGGCGAGGTCACGACGATCATCGGCCTTTCCGGCTCGGGTAAAAGCGTGATGCTCAAACACATCATCG
>CAYWRV010000227.1:0-2608 GCA_964460865.1 uncultured Smithella sp.
TAATGTATTCGCCTTTTTCTCCCGCCACAAGAACGTTACGGATGGGCGGCGCCACAGGAAAGTGGACGTCAACCACGCTGCTGCGGATGGATAAGACCTTTCCTTGATTTTTTTGATCAGTCACGGCTCATTCACCTCATTATAATGTTTTATGTAAGCAATATTTTTTAAACCTGTCCGGCGCTCCTTTGGTGTGCACAAACAGATAAATCCAGCGTATTGACCTTTTGCATACAGAGCTAAAACAACCTCTGAAGCTGCTAACGGGAAAAAGACGTTCCGAGCCTGTGTCGGCGTATAATTGATCGGGTTTTGTGCGGCGGGGGTATGAGGAATTTCCGCACTGGTCGGTGCCTGAGAAATGGCGGTGTGCCGGATATTGAGTCTGCGTCTGTGCGGATTAAACAATGGCAGCATTTGCCTTCCCCCTCACTTGCCGACCGATGATCGCGGCCGGTTACCGACTGGTTATGAGCGTTACACAACTGCTGTTTGCCAGATTAACGCGCCTGCTTTGCCTCTGTATAAGAGCAACTGCTGTGCCAGTTCATTTGCTGGCGTGTAAGTAAGTGACATTATTGCCGTTATGCTTTAAAAAGGAAGTGAAGCGACCGAAGGCCTGGATGACATGAATGTCAGGAGCGAGGAAGAGAAATCCCGCGGCTGCCGGGCTAAAAGCATGGTATATGAGGGCTTTAGGCCGCGATGACATTTTTGTCAGGCCGAAACGACCGAAATGTCGCCACAGGACAGACCTTGACAAACAAGCGCGCATGGGGAAAAAAGCTCGTCATGAATATCGGCTTGAAAATACGGAGGTCACACGGATGCCTGTGATTTATCTGGCGCCCCTCCAGGGGATAACCGACAGGGTTTATCGTAACCTGTTTGCGGTTTATTTCAATGGGGTTGACCTGGCGCTGACGCCCTTCATCCCGTCTCATAAAAAAATGAAAAAGACGCACAGCATTCTGGCCGGTTTTCATCCCGACGGGAACGGGGGGATGAAAGCCGTTCCCCAGATTATGAGCTCGCACGCCCGGGATTTCATCTGGCTTGCCAATGAGCTTTTTGACATGGGCTACACCAGCGTGAATCTGAATCTGGGTTGCCCTTTTCCCATGGTCGTGAAAAAGGGGAGGGGGGCCGGTATGCTGTGCCATCCGGGCCGGATCGAGGTTTTCCTTGAAGAGGCGTTGCCGGTGCTGAAACCTGCCCTGTCTGTAAAGTTGAGGCTCGGGCTAAAATCCCCGGACGACATATTGGACGTGATTGAGATTTTCAACCGCTTTGCACTGGAGTGTCTCATTATTCATCCCCGCACGGCATCACAGATGTATGAAGGCGAGGTCGATCTGGAGATGTTCGGCAGATGCCTGGAGTTGTCGGCGCATCCGGTGATTTATAACGGGGATATCGACACGGCGGCAAAATATAAAGCTCTTGCCTTTCGGTTCCCATCCGTGGCGGGCTGGATGATCGGGCGCGGGCTCATCGGCAATCCCTTTTTGGCGGAAGAAATGAAAGGTGCGGTCCCCCGGCAGATGGACGAAAAGCTAGCCGTGATGAGGTCTTTCCATGACGGGCTCTTCGGGAGCTACACGGAGAGTCTCTCGGGGCCCGCTCATCTTGTCAATAAAATGAAGGAAATCTGGACCTATATGAGTAATTTCTTTTGCGACAGCGCAAAAGTTCGCAAGCGAATCTATAAAACCCACAGCGTGCCGCGGTATCTGGAGGCGGTCGACCGGATTTTTGACGAGGCCGCCCCCGATAAATTCTCTTGACACAGTGCCGGTTGATTTTATACGAATCTAAATTCGCACAACAAATGCCCAATACCATCCGGATGGCCAAGGAGCTGCTATGGATTTGAAAGAAAGATTCATTGAGTTTTTCGGCGGTAACAACCTTTACCGCAGAGTGTTTATGGTC
The DNA here is from genome assembly GCA_964460865.1 of uncultured Smithella sp. Classification (GTDB taxonomy): domain Bacteria; phylum Desulfobacterota; class Syntrophia; order Syntrophales; family Smithellaceae; genus UBA8904. The sequence goes on from CAYWRV010000227.1 coordinate 1,936, forward strand.
TGCGCCCTTTTCCTTATCGTGCCGGCGGTCGGCCTGGTTTACCTGGCGGTGAAATACAACATTCTCAAAGATATCATCGTCGTTCCCTTTTTGTTTGTTTTCCTGCTTTTGATCCTCCTGGGTTTTCGAATGCTGCGTAAAACCCTCGACAAGATTAAAAACATTTCCACTGACCTGGTCAAAACCGCGGAAACCGCGACGCAGCGCCATTTGAAAACCATTACCGGCGAGCTCGACAGCATCGTCCATTCATTTCAGAGCCTTCAGGAAGAGCTGAAAGCAAAAGACCGCTATCTGGAGAAAAAGGCGGCGGAAACGGAGATGTTCAAGGAATTCTCCGACCTGTCCTACATGACCCTCAATGCCGATTATCTGCTTTTCATAGCGCTCGAGAGGGTTCTCAAACTGGTCAATGCCGACACAGGTTCGGTGATGATGTTGTCGCGGCCGGACAAACGCTCTTTTGTCATCAAGGCCAGTATCGGGCCGGGCGAGCATACCAAAAAGGGAACGGTCACACCTTTTGACGACAGCATCGCCAAGTACGTGGTCATCAACAAAACGCCCCTCCTGGTCAGGGACATTGAAAGCGATCCGCGTTTCGGCAGGCCGGCCCGCGGCCAGTACTCCACCAAATCATTCATCTGCATGCCGCTCAAAACCAGTAACGAAG
>CAYWRV010000228.1:0-2607 GCA_964460865.1 uncultured Smithella sp.
GTGCCTTCCTCACCGGAGACCTTCACCATCAGTTCCCCGAAAGCCTTCAGGGCCTCATCCATTTTCCCTTCTTTAATGGGAATCCTGGCAATGACTGTCAGCATTTTAGTCCCTCCCTTTTAGAATAGTTGCTTCTTTTCCCGAAGCGTACGATGTGTAACACACATCGGATAGCCTGACAAGTGGGCTGATTTGTGAAGCCATTTCATACTGTAGCTTCTTTGGTTAATCCCAGCGCCTCTTTTTAACGATGATTTTTATTTCTTTGACAAGCGACGGTGTTTTACCTATACTCCGCGGCCGTTCAAGGTTCCAAACAAAAAAGAAGTTGCGCCGGTCAGGGTTTCCCCGGCGCAAAAGTCGTTTTTTACTTTTAAACGTCTCTCACAGGATAAGATTGTTTATGCCACACACAGCACCACCGAAAATTGTCATCAGCGGCTCGGGAGTATGGACGCCGCCGGAGATGATTACCAATGAGGAACTGGTCGAAAGCTACAACGCTTACGCCCGAAAGTTCAACGACGAACACGCGGCGCAGATCGCCGCCGGAACCATAGAAGAAAAATACCCCTCCAGCGTGAGATTCATTGAAAAAGCCTCCGGAATCAAGGCGCGCTATGTTTATACCAGAGACGGAATACTGGATACCGAACGGATGCGCCCCAGCTTCCCGGAACGCAGGGAGGACGAGCTGGGCTATCAGGCCGAAATCGGCATCAGTGCGGCGCGCGAGGCGCTGGAGGCAGCCGGCAAGACCGGCGCGGATGTCGATGCGGTCATCGTCGCCGCCGCCTATACCCAAAGGCCCTATCCGGCCATCGCCATTGAAATTCAGGAGGCGCTGGGCATTGACGGATTCGCCTTTGACATGCTCGGCGCCTGCTCGGCGGCGACCTTCGGTCTGCACCGCGCCTATGACTCCCTGAGGTCCGGCTCGGCAAAATGCGTTCTTGCCGTCAATCCCGAGCTGGTAACGCCACAGGTGAATTTCTGCGACCGCGACAGCCATTTCATTTTCGGCGATGTCGCCACCGCCGTCATTATGGAACGACTGGACACATGCACGGCCCCCGCCTGCCATGAAATCTTGAGCACAAAGGCCCTTACCAGGTTCTCCAGCAACATCCGCTGCAATTTCGGCCACATGATCTATGCGCACGACGTGGAGCCCTTCGGCTGGGACAAACTCTTTCACCAGTCCGGCCGTAAAGTCTTTGAAGAAGTGAGCCCGGTGGCCGCACGGCACATCCGCGAGCATCTGGAAAGCCTTGGTCTCACGCCAGACGATGTGAAGCGTTTCTGGCTCCACCAGGCCAACATCAACATGAACAACATGGTCATAAAAGAAGTGCTCGGACGGGAAGCCGAAAACGACCTTGCCCCCATCGTCCTGGACCGCTACGGCAATGCGGCCTCCGCCGGTTCCATCATCGCTTTTCATCTGTACAGGGACGGTCTGGAAAAAGGTGATGTGGGCATGATCTGTTCATTCGGTGCAGGCTATTCGGTAGGCAGTCTTGTAGTGCAAAGACGCTGAACACAAACTCGATACGGATAAGTCACAGAAAACGGCTGGTCACACGACACGGGCAATTATTTAAAGCGCCGTGAAAGCTCCGATTCAGACGGGCCAGGCGGGTAACTTCTTTTTGGCGCCGAACCATCTGATCGTCGCCCGGAGAAGATCGGGATGTGCAAGTCCTGTTTTGATACGGGTGAAGATCCCTCCCGCGGTTACCCCGGCCAGCAGGCGGTCGAACTGTTTGAAAGAAAAAGACCTCATTTTACGGATGACTATATCTTCAACTGCTTTTTTCTCCCTGAGAATCCCCTCAAGTCTCTTCTTGTAGCAGGCCACTTGCGCCGGCCCGCCCATAAGAGCTTCCACCGCCAAAACACCGCTCAGGCAGGCCAGGTCGATGCCTCCTCCGTGCAGCGGCGAGGTCAGCCCGGCTGCGTCTCCGGCCAAAATGATATTGTCGTACACCAGGCGCGGCATTATCCGCGAGGTGGCGACGCCTCCGCCTTTTTCGATGATGCCGTATTCCTGCAGACCCTCACGGCAGAGAACATCCGCGAGCAGTTTTTTCAAATCCGGACCATGGCCACCGGGCGAACCTCGCATGCTGCACACCACGCCGACATTGGCACTTTGGGCATCTTTGGGGAACACCCAGTAATAGGCAGGCTGGAGGCGGGCGGGCAGGTCCTCAAAAAAAGCGAACTTGAGGCGCGGCATCAGTGCGCTGAAATCACCCCCGAGAACAAACTGGTACGCCAGCAGATATTCATGGAAATAAGCGGCCTGGAACGAGTACAGGCGCGAGGTAACGCAGGGGGCGCCGCTGGCGTCGATGATCCAATCGTAGCTGCCCCTCATTTGGGCCAAATCGCCGGGCCGGACCGCGGCATTTTCATGAACGACAGCGCCCGCATCACGCACCTGCCGGGCAAGATCACGCTGCCATGTTTTTCGATCCATCATCCACAGGGGCCTGTATCTGCCGATGGCAAAGTTGTAGCCGTGCCGTCCCTGCATGATTATTTCATGTATCGGACGGAGCAGGCCCTTCCCGGGGCGTGGAAATATTTTGAGAGAATCGA
>CAYWRV010000229.1:0-2600 GCA_964460865.1 uncultured Smithella sp.
GGTGGGGGATTTTGACCCGGCCACAGGTGGGGGATTTTCAAGTGGCCATCCGGGCGGGGGGATACTGGGCAATATAAAAAGGAGAAAAACGGGACGGTTTTATTTTTCACGTAACCGTCTTTCCCACCAATATTGCCCGTTGTACCCTGCTGCAATGTAGTGTGGACATTCATGTCCGCGAAAAAACGGGTCATTTCCGCTGGTTGCTGAGCCTGTCGAAGCAGGCGGGAATCCACATGGATCCCCGACAAAAACCTTCGGCGATGACAAATATATGGATACCCAACAGAAACTTTCGGACATGAAAGCAAATGGTAAAATGGTGGTTGGCCAACGATCGATAGCCGATGGTCCAAGCAACTTGATAATAAGACAGAATTGTGTTACGTCGTAACACAAGGAGGTTTGCTATGAATCAAACAATTACTATTAGAATTCCAGATGATTTAAGAGAAGAATTGTTGGAGTTGAGCAGAAGCGAAAATAAGCCGACAAGTGATATTGTCCGTGAATTATTAAAAAGATACCTGGCAATTCATCGTTTTCGACAATTACGAAATATTACACTTCCTTTTGCAGAGGCTCAGGGCATATTATCCGATGATGATGTTTTTGGAATGATTTCATGAAGGTCATACCGGATACCAATGTAATTATTGCTGCTTTTGCAACTCGTGGACTTTGTAGCGCGGTTTTTGAATTGTGTCTTGACCGTTTTGATATAGTTCTAAGCGAAGAAATTCTCAAAGAAACATTTACTCACTTAAATCGAAAAATCAAACTACCCTTGGATCAGTGCGAAAAGATCATTTCTTATTTAAGGGGGAATGGTATTGTTTTAGAGATTGACACTGTAGATAAATCTGCCTGTAGAGATAAGAACGACCTTCATGTTTTAGGACTCGCGCAATGTTCTTCGGCAGACTATATTATTACAGGTGATAAGGATCTATTGGATTTAGTCCGGTTCAAGAATACGAAAATTGTTTCGCCAAGAGAATTTTGGCAAGTAGCTAAGGGCAATTAGCGATTAACCCAGGAGGAAAACGGGACGGTTTTATTTTTCACAATGTAGTACGGACATTCATGTCCGCGAAAAAACTGGTCATTTCCGCTGGTTGCTGAGCCTGTCGAAGCAGGCGGGAGGCGGAAAAACGAGTTTTGGGTTTTGGGTTTAAGACAGGAGTCAGGAGGCAGAAGTGACGCAATTTATGCGCCTTGGCTTCAACAAACAATATTGATAGTAATTGTTCACTTTGATGGACAATATTAAATGAATTCTGAAATAATTAAGAAAATCATAGCAGTATGGCTTAAAGACGAGGTCTTCCCGCCTCTTATAACCTGGATGGCCATTTGAAAATCCCTCACCCGCGGCCACCCGGGGGGAAGAGACCTTTTATGGCACGCAGTCCATTAAAAGCCGGCAGCTGCTTCGTTTTATTCAACAATCACCTGTTCAGGTTCGTGCATACTTCAAAAATGATACAACAAAATAAGCAGCTTGAGGTTTATATAATTATGAGTCTCTTAATCAATTTGCAGGAGGTGGAGATATGCTGGAGCCGTTGAAGGGAAAGGTCTGCTGGGTGACCGGTGCTGGAACGGGTATTGGGCAGGCGGCGGCGGTGATGCTGGCTCAGGAAGGCGCCCAGGTGGTGCTTTCAGGCCGGACGCCGGCCTCGCTTGAAAAAACAGCTAAGCTGGCTGCCGAGAGGGGCGGGGTCGCATTCCCCGAGGTGCTGGATGTAACAAATGCTGATCAGGTCGAGGCCGTGGCAGGACGTATTGAACAAAAGTTCGGGCGGATCGATGTTTTGGTGAATAACGCGGGAACGAATATCACCGAGCGGCACTGGGATCGGGTGAGTCCGGAAAAATGGAGAGAGGTGATCGATATCGATCTGAGCGGTGCGTTTTATTGTGTCCGCGCCGTATTGCCGCTGATGCGCCGTCAGCAGGACGGGCTTATTATAAATGTCTCTTCATGGGCGGGACGTTTTTATTCTCTTTTGACCGGCCCTGCCTACACCGCGGCCAAGCACGGCATGACGGCCATGAATGCCAGTATCAATATGGAGGAGTGTGCAAACGGTATCCGTGCCTGTGCGATGTGTCCGGGCGAGGTCTGGACACCGATTATCGACCGGCGGCCGGATCAGCTAAGCAAAGAGGTGAAAGAAAAGATGCTAAAACCCGAAGATGTGGGAGAGGCGATTGTTTTTCTTGCCCGCCTGCCCAAAACGGTATGCATCAATGAACTGGTTATCAGCCCGACCTGGAACCGTGGCTATCTTGCCGAGTTGAATCCGCCGTTATGAGGAGACGAGGATAAGTCCAAACGTAAGAATTTATAAGAGCGCTTTTGCCTGTGGCCGCCACAGAGGTTGAGACCTTGAGGCGGCCATATTTGTTTTATGTGGAGATTGCGAATGGGAAATTTTCACTGATTATTCTCACCAGGTTTTATCTGTGCAAAGCCGGGTATGATCATCCGTTTGACGGAACTTTCGCCAATAGATCGTTCTAATCGCTGAAAACCTTAACGGAACTTTCGCCAATAGATTGTTCTAATCGCTGAAAGGCTTAACAGACGGGGC
>CAYWRV010000230.1:0-2598 GCA_964460865.1 uncultured Smithella sp.
CCGCATCGAGCGAATCGCCGAAACGGTTGAATGCGGTCTTCACCTCGCCCAGCACCTGCCATACTTCACCGGAGCGCTTCTGAATGGCCAGCGTCCTGAAGCCCATCTGCAGACTGTTTAGAAATGCGGCAAACGTGGAAGGGCCGGAAATAATGATTCTGTGGTCGCGCTGCAGAAGTGAGACGAGCTCCGTACGGCGGATCACTTCTGCATAGAGTCCCTCCGAGGGAAGAAACATGATGCCGAAATCGGTTGTCCTGGGAGGTGAAATATATTTTGTCGAGATGTCTCTGGCCGCCTTTTTGACGCTTGCCTCCAGTTGCCTGAGGGCTTCCTCCGCGGCGGGTGCGTCCGACCTCTCCTGTGCGTCCCTGAGCCTTGAATAATCTTCCATGGGGAATTTCGCGTCCACGGGAATGAGGACTGCGTCGGCGGGGGAATCACCCCGGCCGGGCAGCTTGATGGCGAATTCAACAAAGTCTCTGCCCGTTTCTTTGATCTGAACATTGGCAAGGTACTGCTCAGGAGAGAGGATTTCCTCCAAAAGCGCTCCGAGCTGGACTTCCCCCCAGGTGCCGCGCGACTTGACATTTGTGAGTACTTTTTTCAGATCACCCACGCCGGCGGCCAGGTTACGCATATCGCCCAGGCCCTGGTGCACCTGCTCGAGGCGCTCCGAGACCTGTTTGAAAGAATCGCCCAGACGTTTCTCTAGCGTATTTTGTAGTTTTTCACCGACCGTTTCGCGCATCAGATCAAGCTGGCGGGAGTTGTCTGTGCGGATTTGTTCGAGCTTCGTGTCGATGACCTGACGGATTTCCTCCATCTTCCTGTCATTGCCGGTGGTCATGAGGGTTATCTGCCGGGAGAAGGACCCCATCTGCTCGTTTTGCAGACCGGCCATCTCGGACAGGCGTGTCTGGAGGGAATCGCCGAATCCTTTCAGCGCACCTGCTGTTTCCATTCTTTCGTACTGGGCCTGCTTTTGCACCTCGGCGCGCAGCCTCTCCATTTCATCGCGCAACAAGCGGTCGGCTCTTTCTTGACCGTCACGCAGCGCCTCGAGCCTGGCGCCAAGCGCAGCCTGGCCGGCGAGACTCCGCCTCACCAGCCAAAGCTGAACCAAAACGATAACCACCGCTCCGGCGATGATGATGTAAAAATAAATTTCCATAGACTGCTGCGAATCGACGATTGACTTTTACTTCTAAAACACTCTTTGAAAATCACTGTCTCTCATAATGGTTGTAAAGGCCAGGTCAACCATCTGGTAGCCCCGTCTTTCAAGATCGGCCACATTTTCCGTGGCCGCCGGGGCCATTTTAACCGTCAGGTCCTTATCCAGCCTTGTCTGACCGTCTCTAAAGACGGCTATCTTGAAGGTCAATTCCTGATCGGTCATCGAAAGCAGGGTGAACTGGAATTCCGCCACACCTTTCGGCGCCCGGTAGCCGCCCGGGCCGGGATGACCCCACCACCAGCCGTGGCGGTATCCGGGCCGGTAGCGATAATCATCATCGTAAACATAATCCACCAGGTTTACCCCGATGTGTTTGAAGGCTTTGGTAAAGCCGCTCAAGTAGAGGTTCTCGAGACTGACATTTCCCTCGTAGTTGAGTTTTTTGTCCGGACTGAAGTAGTTGTAGTTTTTGGTGTTCTGGGCCTGATTGAAAAAACTTGCCAGAACCAGTTTTTTACCCTTGTAGCGGGCAAAATCGGCGGCGCGAAAGGAGGGAGAGTATTTTTCCTGTGTCAGTACAATTTTTGTGCCGGACGCGCAGCCTCCCAGTAGCAGGCCACAGATACACGCAACGATAAAAAACATCAGTTTTCTTTTCATGGCACTAAACCTCCTTTGTTGTTGTCTGAAAATTTGCGGCATCTTTAGCGATATTGCGGACAAAAGGATAAAGTGTCAAGAAAAATCAGGCCGGGACGCGAGCGCGCCGCTGGACGGGCGGCAGGGCGCGGGATCAATTTTCTTTGAAAAAGAAAAAAGCCGTGTTATGTCTGTGACGATGAATTTGTGACAAAGCAGTGGAGGGGGCGAAAATGACGCAAAACTGGTTTGAGGAAGCCTTTGCAGGCATTGTTGTGTGCGATGAAAAGGGTATCATTTTGTCCATGAATGAGCGCGCGGCGAAGATCTTCAGGCAAAACGGCGGTAAAAATCTTATCGGGAAAAGCATGATGGGCTGTCACCCCCGCGACGCGCAGGAAAAGATTGCCTCCCTTCTGGAAAACCACAAGCCGCACGCCTATACAGTGGAAATCCAGGGCGCGACCTGGCTTTTGTATCAATCGCCCTGGTTTGAGGAAAAACTCTTCCGGGGATATATCGAGTTCATTCTCCCTCTTCCCGAAAACATGGCCAGGCTGCCGGAAATCCGCTGGGTGAAATAGCGCCTCCTGACGCCAAAAAAATATTGACATAATTACGACTCATTGATATAGGCGCAAAAATCAAGTGGCAAAAGGTATTTCAGTGCTGAAGGAAAGTATAAAATTTCAAATGAATAACTGGTGGTGGTGGAGCTTCGCGCAGGGGAGTGTCCGCCGCTGATCTTTTAAAATAAAAGTAAAAGCCGCGGAGGCCCT
>CAYWRV010000231.1:0-2534 GCA_964460865.1 uncultured Smithella sp.
AACGGAGCTCACCTCTGGCCAGCGCCGGCTTGAGCATATTGGAGGCATCCATTGAACCTTCAGCAGCACCGGCCCCCACCACCGTATGAATCTCGTCAATAAAGAGGATTATCTCACCGTCGGCGGCGGTCACCTCCTTCAACACCGCCTTGAGCCGCTCTTCGAACTCGCCGCGGTACTTGGCTCCTGCCACCAGCGCCCCGATATCCAGCCCCACAACGCGCTTGGTTTTGAGGTTTTCCGGAACGTCACCGTTGACAATGCGCTGGGCAAGTCCTTCCACGATGGCGGTTTTACCCACGCCCGGCTCGCCGATGAGCACCGGATTGTTCTTAGTGCGCCGGGACAGCACCTGCATGATGCGCCGGATTTCTTCATCGCGGCCGATCACCGGATCGAACTTCCCCTTGCGGGCCAGCTCGTTGAAGTCTTTCGCGTACCGCTCCAGCGCCTGATACTTGCCCTCGGGATTGGGATCGGTCACGCGCTGATTGCCGCGTATCTCGACCAGCACCTGGAAAATTTTGTCCCGCGTGACGCCGTTTTGGCGCAGAATTTTTCCCGCCTGCCCGTCTTTTTCCTCGCTTATGGCCACCACCACATGCTCGGCGCTGACATACTCATCTTTCAGTTGAGCCGCTTCCGTCATGGCCTGGTCGAATATCTTATTCAGCCTGCCGCCCAGATACACCTGTCCCGCGCCGGCTACCTGGGGTTGTTTTTTTAAATAGGCCAAAAGTTCCTGCTCAATATTTTGCGGCAAGGCATTCAGCCTGGTTACAATGGCCGGCGCGATACCATCCTGCTGCTGCAGAAAGCACACCAGCAGGTGCTCCGGCTCTATCGATTGATGCCCCAGCGAGGAGGCCAGACTTTGCGCTTCCTGCAGGGCTTCCTGCACTTTAAGTGTGAATTTATCGAATCTCATAATCTACCCCATTTTTTATTCCACAGGTTTTTCAATGCTCACAAACAGCTTGCCGTTTTTGAAAACGCTGACATTTCCGGTGGACTGAGACACCACCACCGCCACGGCCCTGGTCAGATTGGTGATGCCAGCCGCAGCTATGTGGCGGCTCCCCAGGCCTGACGGGAAATCCTTGCTCTCCAGCGCCGCGTTCAAATGACGGCCCGCCGTGACAATGGCACCCTGCGAGTTGATAATAAAGGCGCCGTCAATGGCGGAAAGCTCCTTGATTGTTTCTTCAAGTTCGGGATTTAAAATGTTGCGATCTTCTTCAGAATAGCCCTTAAACGGGTTGATGATCATCTGGCGGGAAAGCTGCATGACTTTTTCATCGTCGCCGAGAACGAAAATGGTTCCGACCTTCCGGTTCTCTCGCCCCTGTGCAGCCAGTTCGCAGGCCAGATTGAGCATTGCGTTGAAAACTTCCGGCTGCACCGCCTCCACCACGTTATTTATGTCATCCGAAGTCAGGATTTCAAACTCGCGCCCCACGTCGATAAAGAAAATGCTGTCGGCATAACCGAATTTGGGAATCCCCGACAGACAGACAATCTTATCTCCTTTTTTGAACAGCCCCGAAACAATACCCTTTGCTATGGCGATCTTGATTTTCCCCACACGGGTCAGGTTCACGCCCGGCACATCGAGTTTTGTCGCTACATCGGCCAGGTTTTCCGGCAGTTCGTCCTGCTGTTGCATGACCAGCACAAAGTCAACCGTTTTTTTGACTTCCTCGGGCAGCTCGGCCAGCTCATTTAGTACATTGACACACACCAGAACACAACCTGCTTTGACTTCCTTAGCAAGCTTGACCGCTGACTCAATCATCATCTTGTTTAATGATTTCATTTGATTCCCCGGGTGATTTTGTCAATAAAATATACATCGGACAGTCCCTGTCAAGGAGTGGAAATTATTTACTTGACCGCTGTTGGCCTATTGGCTACAAGCTATGGGCGTATTATCAGATTTGGAGGCCCTCCTTTGAAATTACCCGCCGCAACGGGCACTTTAGACCTTTACATAGCGGAGATCAACCGCTTCCCCCTGCTGACACCCGAGGAGGAGTTTGCCCTGGCCATGCGCCTGAAAAAGGACAATGATCTGGATGCGGCGGAAAAACTGATCGTGTCAAATCTGCGTTTCGTCGTCAAGATTGCTCATGAATACCGCAGCTACGGCCTCAAGTTGACCGATTTAATCCAGGAGGGCAACATCGGCCTGATTCACGCGGTAAAAAAATTCGATCCAGAAAAAGGTTATCGCTTAATCTCCTACGCGGTCTGGTGGATACGCGCCTATATTCAGAATTATCTGATCAAATCGTGGAGCATCGTGAAAATCGGCACCACTCAGGCGCAGCGCAAGCTTTTTTTCAAGCTTGGCCAGGCGAAAAAGCAGCTGGAAACTATATCTAAAAGAAATCCAGAATTTGCAGAAATAGCCGAGTCGCTGGGGGTAAAAGACACGGAAGTGGCGGAAATGGACCTGCGTATGGGCGCGCGGGATCTGGCTCTCAATGAGCTGGTCAGCGACGACGGCGACACTTCCCATATGGATTTCCTGG
>CAYWRV010000232.1:0-2515 GCA_964460865.1 uncultured Smithella sp.
CCATCGGCCATGACGAGACCTTAAGCGTCGCCAACAACCGCACCAAAAGCGTCGGAGTGAACCAGACCATATCGATTGGTGCCAATCACACAGAAACGATCGGCGCGAACAAAAATGAAACTGTTACCATCAACAAAATGGAAACAATCGGCGTTGCCAAAGAACTGTCTATCGGCGGCCTGTATCAGGTGTCGGTAGGCGCGGCGATGAACGAGACCGTTGCCGGGGCGAAAGCCGAAGAAGTCGGTTTGACGAAAGCGGTTCTGGTTGGTGTGAACATGACCGAAAAAGTCATGGGGAATCGATCAATAAGTGTTGAGAAGGACATGACCTCAACTGTTAGACTCAACAGCACATTGAAAGCTAAAACCATTACTATGGAGGCAGAAGAAGAAATCATTTTCAAAGCCGGTAATTCAACAATTACGATGAAATCGAGCGGAGATATTGTTATCGAAGGTTCTACCCTGACCGAGAAAGCTTCCGGAGAGATCGTTATCAAGGGGGCCAAGACATCAATAAACTGACATGAAAAGATCTGAAGATACAAAATTACCAATAGATGAACGGGTTGTCATAACCGGCGTCGGTCTCATGTCACCTATAGGAGCTAGCGCCTGGGATACGGCAAAGGCGCTCCTTGACAGCCGCTCCAGATATATGTCTCACGAAACAGTTCTGGTTGCCGACAATCCGAAAGGTTCTCTTTTGAGGGGTGCAACCATCAGCCGTGTCGGCGAAGACCTGATTCCACACAGTCTTACCGGAGCGAATCGCTTGTCTGCTTTATTGATGCCGGCCATTTCTCAAATATTGGCTGATCTACCGACCAGGTACAAAAATGAAATCGAATTTAAGATAGTGCTTCCCGTGGCCGGATATGAAGAGGTTATTCTAAACGAACTTGCACAAAAAAATCCAGGGATCCGGTTCTCTACAAATTCTTTCGTTGTCGCGCGACATCCGAGAACGGAATTTTTCAGACAAATTGATCTTATTTCGACTGCGACTCTTTCTGGTCAGTGCAAATATACCATCGTGGCATGTGCCGATTCTCTGTGTGATACAGCAATTCTCAACAACCTGATGCTGGAAGACCGGCTTAAAGACGCTATGAATCCCTATGGCATCATGGCAAGCGAAGCAGCCGGTGCCATTTTGCTTGAGCGCGAGTCAACAGCGCGTGGGCGTGGCGTGGCGATTCTGGCCGCGGTCACGTCCCGTGGTGGTGCCACAGAGCCGGCCCCATGGACGGACGGCAAGCCATCCAAAGCCCTTGGATTGACCACAGCCTTTCATCAAGCCTTTGAAAGACTCGATGACAAAGGGCGCGGCGTGTTACACGTAATCACTGACGAAAATGGTGAGCGACAGCGGGCTCTGGAATGGGCTCTGACAAAGGGGCGCATTTTCCCGAATCCCTCAAAACAAAGATATTTATGGACTCCGGCAACAGTTGCAGGTGATGCGGGCGGCGCTCTTGCAGCGATTATCCTGGCGTATGGTTTTACCAAGCTGATTATGAGCACGCCGCCGGGTGAGCGCATAGCTATGGCCGTCTCCGACGATAAAGGAGACAGGCAAGTTATGTGTATTGAGCATGTCGAGCAGCCTGAGCGGGACGTACTCTTTTCCAACCTGCGTCTGCAACTGGCCGGTCAGCAAAAAGAAACGGAGGTTAATTGAAATGGGAGCAACCGTTGCTGTCAATGATCAGACCGTTGTGCATAAAAACAGCGGCGGAACCATTGTCGCTTCGCCGGATGTCTGTAATACGCCAGTAGGTCCGGCTGTCGTTCAGGTTCCTTACATCAACATAGGAAAATCATCCGATACCTCCCAGGGCAGCAACACAGTTACTATGGACGGTAACCCTGTTATGCTTTCCGACAGTGTTTTTGACACCAGCTACGGTGACGAACCCGGAAAGCTAGGCGGTATCGTATCCGGCACAAATAAGGGGAAGGCGAAATTTATCACCACTTCCAACGATGTTATCGTGGAAGGAAAAACGATTGGACGGCGGCTGGATGCTATGACCAGCAATAGGTCGGGCAGCGGCAACACACCTCCGTCAGCTTTGCAACAACAAAATACCAGCGCGAAGGAAAAGGACGGTAACGGCTACGACCTTGTTCTCTCTTTTAAATTTGAGCATCCAAACGAAACAGCCGCGCTAGATGACCCGCGCCTTAAATTACACTATACGATATCCGGTCCGGAAACATTTCAGCATAAAGAAAAAGAGGTTTACAAGCTTGTCGAGAAAAAAATGGCTCAGACGGGAACATACTCATTTACGGTCGATGATTTTAAGCTGGAAGAGATGCCGGTCACCGAGGAAGCAAAAGACAAACAACCCACATGAGGACATCAAAAATTTAGCTGATTGCTAAGGTGTGAGGCTGACTCGGGACAAAAGAGACAGGGCAATGGTAAAAATAATCAAACCCTGCCTTCCTTCAGGAAAGATTGCTTCCTGGGGCAAACTATCCCTGTGCTCCGCTGCTTGAAC
>CAYWRV010000233.1:0-2503 GCA_964460865.1 uncultured Smithella sp.
TCGCCATGCTGGTTAAAAGGCTCAAGGTGGAGCCGGATGTGGCGCTCACCGGCGGTGGAGGCCAAAACGAAGGCCTTGTACGTGCAGTAAGCGAAGCGCTCAAAATGAAAGTCCTGGTGCCGCCCCAACCACGTCTTACCGCGGCAATCGGCGCTGCCCTGCTGGCATCCGCCTGACTTGCCGCACTGATGAAGTGAAACCGCCCGATATCCTGATTCCACCGACATCCCCGTTAAACACACAGACGCGCCGGATGATCGTTTGTGTTTGACAATAAAACCGGGGTTGTAATAAACTCACCACATAACAAATTAATTTCTCGAAAGAAAAGGTGCGGCAGGCCCTTTCCTGATGAATCTTTTCACCGGACGGGGGCAAGCCCTTGTTTTTGTCACCTTTACGGAGCCAGCGTACAGATTAAATGCTTTTTGCAAGGAGATTTACGATGACACAAAAGAAGGGACATGTTCTGGCAATTTTACTGATGCTGATTTGTTTATTTCTGACAAGCTGCGGTGGGGGAGGCTCCGACGCGCCCTCTTCAGGCTTTACACCTACTCCCTCACCACCTCAGGACCCTAACCCACCTCCCTCACCACCTCCGGGGCAAACACCTTCCTGCACCGGAGCAAGCCCGAATTGGAGTTCCACACCTGATTATCAATCGGTGAACGACTGTGTTTCGCGGGCGTCCGCAGGCGACACCATCAGAGTTGTGGCCGGACATGCCACCTGGTCGCAGACACTGAATCTGGGAGCGAAACGCCTGTCGGTTATCGGTGCAGGTATGGACGAGACAATCATCGAGGCGGCATCAAACGGCTTGTGTCTTTTCCGTCTGGGAACAGGGGGCTCACGCCTGGCCCACTTGAGCCTCTACAATAAGGGGGGCGCGCTGTTCATCGGCGGCGGCCAGGGATTCTCCATCGACCATATTCGCTATGACAATCCCGCCTCGGTTTCCAAGGGAGAAATTATCATCAACGCCGACTCACCGGAGCGGCATCCGACCGGCATCATTCACTCCTGCCGTTTCGTGAACGTCCGGATCGCCATCTATGGCGCAACCTACAACGTCACCGACGACAATTCCTCACACCGGCGCTGGGCGCAGTCCCAGACAATGGGCGGTACCGATGAGATCATCTATGTGGAAGGGAACACCTTTTTGTCCGAGCGTCAAACCGGCGGCAACGCCATTGACACCAACTGCGGGGGCCGTTATGTTTTCCGCTACAATACGATCACTACCGCCGCCACAGCTACATCCTCAAACGCGGGCCAGTACATTGAAGCCCATTCCGTCCAGGCCATGAACCGGGCCACCCAAAGATGGGAGATCTACAACAATGTACTCGATAACAAGGGCGGCCAAACTTATTATCCCTTTCGTCTTCGCGGCGGCACGGGCATAGTGGCAAATAATCTCATCCTGGGGAAATGGACCAACTTCGGCATCGCCCTGGACAACGTGCGCAGCTATGCCGATTATTCGGGGACACACAAAGGCGCAAACGGCTCGAGCTTTCTTTATGACTCATCAGCCTCTTTCGCCTCGATGTATTTTGTCGGCTCCCTTGTAAAAAATACTACCGCCGGGAGTGAATGCATCAGCACCTCCGGCACATCAAAAACCATGTCCTGTACCCTGACCGGCGGAACGAGACAGGTTTGGTACTATGGAGACACCTACCGGATCACCCGTCCGGCGCTGGCGGCCATCCGGCCCTGCGACGGCCGGTCAGCCTGGGACGGAAACATTGACGAAACAGGCTGGCCATGCCGCGATCAGATCGGCCGGGGGCATGATGAGGTATTGTGGAGGCATGATCCCGCAGGAGCATACCGCCAGGTATTGATGCCCGCGTATGCCTGGAACAATAAACGTGCGGACGGCATCACCGAATTACCGTTTCACGTCATCAACGACTCACAGCGCCATATCAAGCCGGAACGGGACTATTACAACTTCACCGACACGTTTGACGGCACGGCAGGCGTCGGCCGCGGCCCCTTCTCATCACGGCCGGCCACCTGTGCCGAGAACACAGCCTATTTCGCCACGAACGCAGGAGACCTGGGCACACTCTACAAATGCACGGCCCCAAATACCTGGACGGCTTATTTTGAGCCGGCGCCCTGCCCTCATCCTCTGGCGGGCCTTTCGGGGCGATGCACCATGGAGGCGGGAGTGGACGGCTATAACCGCTGACATGGAAAAGTAAAGGCAGGGCTCATCGAAAAACCGGCGCGATCGTGACACAGGGCCGGAAGTGCCTGAAGCAAGGCTTGGCAAAAACCTAAAATGATGTTCCGCCGGTTTTCCCTGTGTGAATTTTAGTATTTGCACCGGCTTTTTACCGGTAACATCCTCGTTAGACTTGTCTAATTTCAAATTTGCAGAACATGATAATATAAAAATGTGATAACGACTAACTGCATATGACAGGACTTTCGCCAATACGGTTCAGTAACAGATGTAACATATTGTAATGAATAGCGA
>CAYWRV010000234.1:0-2490 GCA_964460865.1 uncultured Smithella sp.
TTAAGCTCTGAGCTGGACCTTATCGATGACATCGGCCCTGAGCGCCGCAGACGGCTTCTGGAGCATTTCGGCTCTGTTGGGCAAATGAAGAAAGCCACCGTGGCACAGCTTGAAGAAGTGCCGGGAATCGGCCCTGCGCTTGCGGCCAGGATTTTTGAAAAACTCTCGCGTTCCTGAAATGACCTTCACTTCATGGCCGACTTGCCGAACTCGCCCGTTGACCCGCCGCTGAAACTGTGGCAACTCTCCCCGGAGGCATACACGGCATAAATGCCGTCAACAACCCCCAGGAGGAAACTCATGAAACAATCCCGTCCAGTCGCTGTCGTCACCGGATCGTCCCGTGGCGTGGGTGCCGCAACTGTTAAACTGCTGGCGCTGAGAGGTTACAATGTCGTTATCAATTACTCTCGAAGTGAGGTGCAGGCCCGTGAGGTTGATGCCGCATGCAGGGCGCTTGGCGCAGAGACACTTTTGTGCCGCGCCGATGTCGCCGAAGATGAGGATTGCCGGCGCATGGTCGGCCAAACCATCGATCGCTGGGGGCGCATTGACGCTTTGGTCAACAACGCCGCCACGACCAAATTCTGCGCACACGCAAATCTCGAAGGACTGACCGGTGATGATTTCATCACCATTTACAAAACAAATCTGATCGGCCCCTACCAGATGATCAGGGCGGCGGCGCCTCACATGAAGTCAGCCGGGCGGGGCTCGGTCGTCGACATCGCCTCCACGGCCGGAGTCAACGGAAACGGCAGCTCGGTGGCCTATTGTGCATCGAAGGGGGCCCTCATCACCATGACCAGATCGCTTGCCCGCGCACTGGGCCCGGAGATCCGGGTCAACGCCGTGTGTCCCGGCTTCATTCAGGGCGAATGGCTCCAGGGCGGTATGGGGCGGGAAAATTACGAGTCGTTGAAGAACTACCTTGAATCGACCAATCCGTTAAGATCGACTGCCACCCCCGAGACGATCGCCCCGACGATCCTCTTTTTTATCGAGGATGCCTCGCTGGTGACGGGTGAAACACTCATTCTCGACAGCGGAACCCACCTGGGAGCGGCCGCATCGGTCAGCTCGCATAAGGCAGAGAAGTAATTTTTTTGTAGCTCGCGCGGGAGCGGAATACAAAAATTATTTGAGTGCGAGACAAGGCGGTAATTGTCAAACAGACACAAGCAGGCGACTAATAACAAAAAGATACATAAGGAGGGATCATGCGTATTTTAGCTTTGGGCGGAGCGGGCGACATGGGCAGGACGGCGGTGACCACTTTGGTGAATTCGCCTGACATTGAATCGATTACGGTTGCCGACTACAACATTAAGCTTGCGGAAAAATTTGTCGGTCTGTCCGAATCCGGCAAGCTGACGGCGGCAAAAATCGACGCCACCGACAAAAGTGCTCTTCTGGAGTTGATGGCCGGCCACGATATCGTCATGAGCACGATTGGTCCTTATTACAAATTCGGTCCGCTGATCACCGGAGCGTGCATCGAGGCAAAGAAATCCTGTGTGGATATCTGTGATGACTGGAAGCCGATGATGGACGTTTTGGAGATGGACGAGGCGGCAAAAAAATCAGGTATCACAATTATTCCGGGCATCGGCGCAAGTCCCGGCATTTCCAATCTGCTGGCTGCACAAGCAGCGGCGGAGTTCGATGAAGTGGATGAGATCGTCATGGCATGGGGGCCCGGGAAATGGATTTCCGGCCCTCCCCAGCCTCATCATGTCGGTAAAAAAGCCCTGGAGGTACAAGACGGTGGTGGACAAAACGCGGCTGTCATGCATCTTTTACATGAATGTACGGGCATGATACCGACTTATGCAGACGGCCAGTGGGTGCAAATAGATGCGCTGACGGAGGCGAAGCCCCTTTCCTTTCCCGGCTTTCAGGAAATTCCGGTTTATCATATTGGCCATCCGGAGCCTGTGACCATTCCACGGACTATCCGGGCAAAGTCTGTCTCGAACGTCATGTTCTACGGAAAATCATTCATGGGACTGCTCGCGGCCATCGTGCAGCGGATCAAAACAGGAGAACTCACGCTTGAGGAAGGAGCGGAAAAATTTATCATCGAAGCGATGAGCACGGGAGCCGGCGCGGAAATAGTCGACTTTCCCGCCCCGATGTGCGTGACCGTAACCGGAGTAAAAGACGGTGCGAAGATGAAAACCGGTCTTGCCCTGACACATCTTCCCTACGGGCACATGGCCGGCGGCACAGGTGTCCCGTTGGCAATTGCCGCGATGATGCTTGCCACAGGCCGTATCGGGGAAAAAGGAGTACTCTCGCCGGAGGCGGTGATAGATCCGGTTTATTTTCTGGAGAGATACGCCTCATATTGCGGCCCCGGCCTCGCTATTGGCGACGTTGTGCTGAAGAAAACGATGAGGCTGGATTAGGGGGAATGGTGGATGGTGGATAGTTAGAAGATTAGAGGGTTGGAGGATTAGAAAATTGGAGGATTCGCGGCTGGCGATT
>CAYWRV010000235.1:0-2486 GCA_964460865.1 uncultured Smithella sp.
TCAACGCCACGCCGTTGGCAAAGCAAAACCCTTTGGCAACGATACGTGTCGCCTTTTCCGTCGGGTCATACTCAAGTATCCGTCCGGTGCAGGACTGCTCCATGATGTCCAGAATGCTTGCATTAAACACACCGCCCCATTGGGCAGGTGAAAAACGAGTGGTGGCGGCGCTGAAATAAATTTTACCGCTCCGTGCGACGACCACTGCATCGGCGTAGCGAATCGGATCGCCGTCAACCTTGTCGGCAAGTATTGTCACCTGCTTGTCGCTGCCGATCAACACAAGTCCTTTGACGGCATCGGCGGCAATCATGCGTCCTTCAGCATCAAAATCAAAACCAAGAACGCGTCCGCCCGTATTGATAAACACTTCCTGTTCACTTCCGTCCTGATTCATGCGCAGAATATTGCCGCTGGCGACAGTTGTGTAGAGCTTCCCGTCTTTGCCGATTACGATATGCTCCGGACCTTCTTCCGCGCCCAGAGCGATTATCTTCAGGTCGGCAAGTTTTGTGTTGACCTCATACGGCCCCACGTAGCCAGGCGGCATGGGTGCATCCCAGGCTACAGGCTTAATCGGCACCGGCCACAAAGTCAGATAAGCAATAAGTACACAAAGGACAATGACAACGACGCTTGCAAAAATCAGCAGAGCCTTTTTCATAACCTCCTCCTTTAAACAATTTTTAAAATGGTTGGAGTTTTGTACACTGCACACCAAGTTATGGGAGATCAGGCAGCTTTAAATTGCCATTACTTTCGCGTCAGGTTTTTTCAATCTTAAAAATCACCGGTCGGAGCCCGTCGTTACAGCTGCAAATTGCCACTCCGGGCTTGCGTATCCACTCGCCTGAATAAAAAAGATTTTCGCCTGTGCCTGCACCGTGTGCAAGCGCGAAAACGTACTGATATATGGCCTTCCACGCTTCAGGACAAAAACCTTCCGGGCAGGCGCAGTGAGCGTAAAAAACCTGTCCCTCTTCGAGCATGGGACATTTTGTAAATCCCTCAACTGCGTATTCATCAACCAATTCCTTATCGAATGTCTTCTTGAGTACGGTGATTTTGCATTTTTTCATGAATATCCCCTCTCCTGATGTTTTATCGTCCTGCAAATTTTATCATGCGGTGCCTGATGTGGCTGCACGATTTGAAATCTAACACGAAACGGTAACTGCAGGGCGGCGGCAGGTTTCAGCCTGACCGCCACCCTGCAGATTTTTTCTGATGGTTATTTTTTGACATCACTCATTGGGATACCCAGCGCCGCGGCCACGCCTTCGCCATAATCCGGGTCGGCCTTGAGGCAGTTGCCGATATGGCGGATTTTGATTTCAACAGGCGCGTCACCCAGGGCGCGGAATTTTTGATTCGCAGGGCACCGAGGTCTGGCACAAACTGCAACCATAACCTTCAAAGCCGAAACTGGAGCGGACATGTGCGGCGGTAACCTTCAGGTGGGCAAGGCATTTGTCTTTATCGTGCCCTGCTTCGGTCAGAGCGCCCACGGGGCATCTGTCCATACACTTTCGGCAAGAGCCATGAGAATAAAACAGGCAATAGGCGTGATGGTCATCGTAGGGGCGCGGCGAGGGGGGAATCTTTATCGCGGCGATTACAGACCCGCAACGCATCGCTTTTCCAACCGGAGTAATAAGCCCGTCGCAAAGGCCGAAAGTGCCCAGGCCGGCCGCATAGGCGGCATGGCGTTCAGACCAGGTAGAGGCAAAACGGTACAGGGGAGAAATCTTCTCCTCCCAACGGGGCATGATAACCGGCGCGACGGCATCGATTCCTTCATACTTTAAGCTGGCCACCACATGCAGGCGCAGTTTGACATTCACCTGCTCTCCGAATATCCGGGCACGCGCCCAGCTTTCAGCCGGGTAGAATGTCTCTTTACGCCCGTCCTGTTTTGTTTTTTCCGTGTGGGGAAGGATCCAGCTTACCACCGTCAAATCATCGGCAGACACTGAAGACTCGGGGAAAGCCATCTGAAAAACCTCAAGTGGCGTCCAATGAAAATCACCGACATATTTTTCCTTGTATTCCTGATAAAGAGGATCGGCGCCGCTGGAAAAACCCACCAGTGGCAAAGCCCAGGCCCGGTCATTGGCCGCATTCAGGATAGTATTCTGATCTGACAGGTTTATGAAATCCCTGATCAGCCCCTCTATCCACATCCCGTCTTTTTGCCGATGATCTTGTGCCATAGGCCGTCCTTCCACTCCCATTAGCGGCTATATTGCACAACAGTGGCAACCAAAGTCAACCTTTGCTTGTACATTTACCCTGTATCCGGCGGGAAAATGGACATTACCTCCAGCTGCAAAAAGAGAGGATCATTTGTGGCTCTTACTTGTTCAACGACAGCGGAGTAAAATGAGGATTCATTTTGTGTAACATTCCGGGCTGGTTTAATAATTCCAGTCTGTCATTTCCTCAAAAAAAGGTAGGAGTATTCTTTTTCCATTTTCTTTAATTCT
>CAYWRV010000236.1:0-2483 GCA_964460865.1 uncultured Smithella sp.
GTGAGCGCTCCAAAAGAGAAATCGGCATCCAGACGATTCGCGCCGGTGACATTGTCGGTGAGCATACCGTCATGTTCGGCGGTATCGGCGAGCGGCTCGAATTCACACACAGGGCTCACAGCAGGGATAATTTTGCCAAAGGCGCCATACGAGCGGCACAGTGGCTGGTGGGGCAGCCCAACGGGCTCTACGACATGCAGGATGTCTTGGGGCTCAGGAACATGAAGTAAGCCGGGCGATGCTCGAAGGCGTGCTGGCATACATTGGCATCGGCTCCAACCTGGGGGATTCCCCGCAGATATGCAAGAATGCGATCCGTCATCTGTCACATGTGCCGGACGTAAAGCTCGAAAGGGTTTCGTCTCTTTATAAGACCGAACCGGTTATCGACTCACCGGCAGACAGCTACAACATTGAAGAGCTTAAAGACCAGAACCGGTTTATAAATGCGGTGGCGGAAATCAGAACAGGTCTCCCGGCGCGCAGTCTCCTGGAATTGTTGATGCGTATTGAAATGCAGATGGGCAGAGTGCGTACATACACGGGAGCACCACGGATTATTGATCTTGATCTGCTTCTCTACGGGCAGGAGGTCATTCAGGAAGAGGGGTTGATAGTCCCTCACCCGCAGATGCATAAGCGGCGCTTTGTGCTGGATCCAATCTGCGAGATTGCCTCGTATGTTATTCATCCGGGCTTCGGTGTTTCCATGCGTGGTTTGAGAGACAGGCTCGGTGAGGGACAGGAAGTTGAAATTTATAACAGCTGAAAAAGCAGGTGGATATGTTCATTAAGATTGTTGGTCTGGCTTTATTGATTTACCTCGCCTACAGGCTGGTGGTGGCCGTGAGACAGATGAGGACGGCGGGCGCGCCCGCATACCGAACCGCCGGGCCGCCCCCCAGGGGAGAGGATCTCGTGCAGGATCCCTTTTGCAAGACCTATGTTCCGAAAAGTCAAGCTTATATCAGGGAAATAGATGGTCAAAGTACTTTTTTTTGCAGCAGGGAATGCTGTGAGCGGTACCTGGAGACAAAAAAATAAATCTCAACAATTTAAGGAGAGAAATTATGAAATTTTTTATCGATACGGCAAACATCGCGGAAATTAAAGAAGGCCTGGCCCTGGGAATGGTGGATGGTGTAACCACGAACCCTTCGTTGATCGCCAGGGAAAAGAAAGATTTTAATACGGTTGTGCGGGAAATCCTCAAAGTTGTGGAAGGGCCGGTCAGCCTGGAGGTGGTCAGCCTGGAGGCAAAAGGCATGGTGGCTGAAGGGAAAAAACTGGCCCGCCTAGGCGATCAGGTTGTTATCAAAGTGCCGATGACCACGGAAGGTCTCAAAGCAACCAGGATGTTTGCCGCAGAAGGCATCGATGTCAATCAGACCTTGATTTTTTCTCCACTTCAGGCTTTGATGGCCGCGAAAGCCGGTGCGGCCTATGTAAGCCCGTTCGTCGGTCGTCTCGACGACATTGCCCATGACGGGATGGAGTTGGCAAGCCAGATACTGACCATTTACGACAATTATGAATACGATACGGAAGTGATCGTAGCCAGCGTCCGTCATCCTGGTCATGTGCTGGAAGCGGCCTTGATAGGAGCGGACATCGCGACCATTCCTTTTAAGGTTATCGAACAACTCGCCCGGCATCCTCTTACGGATAAAGGAGTGGCTCAGTTTCTGGAAGACTGGAAAAAGGTTCCCCAAAAATAACAGACTCCCGCGGCGCCGGGGTTGATTAAAGCCAGGTGGTTTTCAACCATGAATAAAATCAGACAGATTTTCAATCTGCCCAACACCATTACCCTGGCGCGAATCAGTGTAGTGCCCTTTTTGTTTTTCCTGCTCGCCGATCCGGGCTCTTTCTGGAGCCTGGTGCTGGCCGGTTTGTTTGTGCTGGCCTCCATCACGGATTTTTTTGACGGTTACTTCGCGCGCAAGTACAACCTGATTACCACCATGGGGAAATTTCTCGACCCGCTGGCCGATAAACTGATCGTCAATACGGCGATGATCCTGATGATCCCCATCGGACGGATCGATGCCTGGATTGTCGTCATCATCATCATCAGAGACCTGATTGTCGACGGTATCCGCTCCATCGCCTCCTCGGACGGTATTTATCTTCAGGCCAGTGTCCTGGGGAAGCAAAAAACAGTGGCGCAGATCTTCGCCGTCACTTCTTTGATGATCCATTACCCTTTTTTAGGGCTAGACGCGCATTTAGTAGGTACGGTCGTTCTTTATGTCGCGTTTTTCCTGACAATTTATTCAGGAATCGATTATTTGGTTAAATTTTACAAAAGTCAGTCCTCACACGCTTCCTGAAATTGAGTGACTGGTTTCCTGCCGGACTAATCAACGGACACGGTCATTTTTTAATTGACAAAACGGGAGGGTTTGATGTAACAAGCTTTTCTTGTTGAGCGGGCGTAACTCAGTGGTAGAGTGCTACCTTGCCAAGGTAGACGTCGACGG
>CAYWRV010000237.1:0-2447 GCA_964460865.1 uncultured Smithella sp.
TTTTCTACACACTGCGCGACCGCGGCATTCCCGTGACCCCCACCTCGTTTCTGCGCCTGCAGAGGGCGCTGGGGATGGGGCTTATCACATCTTTGGATGATTTCTACAGCGTGACACGCGCTTTGCTGGTAAAGAGTGAGAGGTATTTCGATATCTACGACCAGGTGTTCGGTGTTGTGTTTCGCGGCATGCCCGAGACGGAGGCCGGCGACGCCGAGCTGACCGAGATAGTTAAAGCGATGCTTTCCGAGTGGCTCCGGGACCCGGGCGAAGTGGCTCGCGTATTGGGGATTTCCGAAGAAGAAGTGAAGCAGATGACGCCCGATGAACTCGTCGAGCATTTTCTCAAGCGCCTCAAGGAGCAGACGGAGGCACATCACGGCGGCAATAAATGGATCGGAACGCGCGGCACCTCGCCAACGGGTCACTCCGGCTATCACCCCGGAGGCATGCGCGTCGGAGGCGAGTCACGCAATAAGTCGGCAATCAAAGTGGCCATGGAGCGTCGCTACCGGGATTATTCACAGTCCGGTCCGATTACCGCCTCACAGATGGGCGAGGCCCTCAAAAGGCTCAAGCATCTTCAGCCGGCGGGTCCCCGCGATGTCGTAAATGTAGACGAAACAATCCGTGAGACGATGCGTAACGCCGGCGAGATTGAAATTGTTTTCGACAGGCGCTTGGCCGATCGCCTCAAGGTCAAATTGTTCATCGATAACGGAGGCTGGTCGATGGATCCGTACGTCGATGTCGTCCAGACTCTTTTCCATTATGCACAGCACCAGTTCAAGGAATTGGAAATATATTATTTTCACAACACGATTTATTCCAAGGTCTGGTCTGATCCGCATCGCTACAAAAAGCCGGTCCGGGTGGATGAAATGTTACGCTCCGACCCGGAAACAAGGCTGATCATCGTCGGAGACGCCTCGATGGCCCCCTATGAGCTCAACGACCCGCGCGGCGCGATTTACGTCGGCCAGAACGAGGCCCGTTCTTCGGTTGAATATCTGAAATTCCTCGCCAAAACCTTCCGGCATTCAGTGTGGCTGAATCCCGCCGCCCAAGACGAGTGGCACTATACCTGGACGATAAAAGTTATCGCGGGCATCTTCCCCATGTTCGAACTATCGCTCGACGGGCTGGAAAAAGCGGTGCATCATTTGATCTCCCGTAATTAGCTCCGAACAGTCAACAGGCATGAAAAAGTCGCTTGCTTGATCATTTTGTTTTTTTGCCGATAAACCCAAAGGGCGGCCGCTCAAAAAGGCAGACGGAAAATATTGTCCGCCGGCGGGAGAGGGCCGTCAGGTAATCACCGTGCCCCGGGCGCGGCGCACTGCAAGGCCACGTACAAAAGCGGGTACGGAAGATAACCGGCACCGGGCATTAATTTAGTGATTCAGAAATGACGGTAATTTATCTTGACATGAAAATTCAATTGCGATACGAAAATTGACTACAGGTCATGGCGCGGCGGCTCTTCCGGAAACATTCTGTGAATTCGGTATTCTATCGAGCCAGCCAATGCAGAACAAAATAGCCCGCTACTCTATGGCTTGATATTACCGTTCGTTGCATGACGCTTGGCCCTGTCCAGGACAGGTGGGAGCGTTTTTTTTAACAGAGCTTTCCGGGACTGAACAAAGGAGGAATCGCTTTGAGTCCAGAAGAAAGAAGAAAAAAAGAAAAGGAGAACCGCAAAAACTCGATTCTGAAGGCGGCACGCAAGCTTTTCTTTGAACGAGGTTTTAAATCCGTAACCGTTGATCTGATCGCCGCCAAGGCGGAGGTCAGCAAAGGCTCGATTTACCTCTATTTTGACAGCAAGGAAGAAATCTATACACAAATATTGATTTCGGCCAATATCGAGCGTCATAAGGAAATTGAAAATTTTATCAAGGCCGAGGGCTCAGCCTCGGAACTGTTGCACGCTTTTGCCGAAGACTATGTGAATTTCTTTTTGGAAAACAATGAATTGTTTCGTATTCTGATGACTTTCATGCTGCACGCGGATAACATGAACCTCACCGAAGAGCAAAACACGCAGCTGATCCATACCACAAATGAAAATATTCTGACTTTTTCTGAAATCCTCAAAAGGGGCGTTGAAGCCGGCGAATTTGCCGCCGATACGGACATCCGCCAGCTGCAATACGCCATCTGGGGTCTGCTAAACGGTATTATTTCGCTCTACATCTATACGGGAGCCCCGGAAAAGAGAGCCGAAAGGATTCACTCGATTGTGCGCGACGGCATCAATATGCTGATCAAAGGGATAAAAAATTAGCGCCCGGTTTTTGTGCCTTGCCGAACTTATTGAATTAACTTCTGAAAATCTCTATTGGCATCGTAGAGGAGCGTCTCGACGTCTTTTTCCAGTTTCTCGAAACGATCGATAATTGCCCTGGCCTGCGCCGTCAGTTTCATCGTTTTTTCCTTTGCAT
>CAYWRV010000238.1:0-2442 GCA_964460865.1 uncultured Smithella sp.
CCTCTCCGCCTTTAATCAGTATGCCGCTTTGCGCGCCCAGGCCGGTGCCGACCATGATCGCCGTAGGAGTGGCAAGCCCCAGCGCACACGGACAGGCAATCACCAGTACGGATACGAAATTTATCAAAGCTCTGCTGAACGTCGCATCGGCGGGAATAAAATACCAGACAATGAAGGTAATGGCGGCGATGGCGAAGACGACCGGTACAAAAACGGAGGCCACCTTATCGGCAAGGCGCTGTATGGGCGCTTTGGAGCCCTGGGCCTCTTCCACCATCCTGATGATGTGCGCCAGCATCGTGTCCGCACCGACGCTTGAGGCGCGCATCGTGAAACTGCCGGATCTGTTCATGGTGGCGGCAAAAACCTTCTGCCCGGCTTCCTTGGACACCGGCATACTCTCACCGGTGAGCATGGACTCATCGACGGTGGACCTGCCGTCGAGCACAACACCGTCCACGGGAATCTGCTCACCGGGCTTGACCAAGAGAGTGTCGCCCGGCTCTATGAGTTCCACCTCCGTGTCTGTTTCCACCCCATCCTTAAGCAGATGGGCGGTTTTCGGCTTCAGGCCGAGAAGATTTTTCACGGCGGCAGAAGTTTTTCCCTTCGCCCTGGCCTCCAAAAGCCGGCCGAAGAGAATCAGGGTGACGATCATTGCCGCGCCGTCATAATAGACATGAGGCATAACGCCCGCACTTTCAAAAAAGCGCGGAAACACGGTTGCCGCCGCCGAGTACACGTAGGCGGAAAAAGAACCGACGGCTACCAGTGTGTTCATATCCGATGTTTTCTGCCGGGCGGCCTTTATGGCGCCGACGTAAAATCGGCTGCCCACCCAGAAAACGGCAGGCACTGTCAAAACAAGCATTGCCCAAAGCATGGTCTGCCTGGGTATGAAATCCAGGAAGGGAAACCAGTGCTGCATCGAGCCGAAAAAAATTATCACACTGAGCACGGCACCGGCGATAACCTTTGTTTTCAGCTCTTTGAGCTCGCGCCGGCGCATCGCCTCCACCGGGTCCGACGCCGTATCGGTAAGCACCCCCAGAAACTCGTAGCCCGCATCTGTAACCGCTTTGGCCAGCGCTGCCGTTCCGGCCCAGGGGTTCTCGTGCAAAACGGTGGCACGCGCTGTCGCAAGATTCACACTGACATCCGTTACACCGCCCACCCTGCCCAGCGCCTTTTCCACCCGACGCACACAGGCGGCACAGGTCATGCCTCCGACGGAGACGGTCAGTTTTTCCCGACTGCCGGGGGCTGCTTCGATTATGGACTCGTAGCCCATGTCGTGAATCGCGGCCTCGAGGGCACCGGTATCGGTTTGCTCCGGGTCGAATTCAACCTGTGCTTTTTCACTGGCGAAGTTAACCGAGGCATTCACCACGCCAGGCACCCTGCGCAGCCCTTCTTCAATGCGGCGCACGCATGCGGCGCAGCTCATACCGCTTATGTGCAGCTGTACTTTATCCGGCAACTTCGTAGCCCTCCTCTTCGATGACGCTCTTTACGAGTGCCGCATCGACAGGTTTCGACTCTTCATAGGTTGCGGTGCCGGTTTTCAGATCCACATGAACATTTTTAATACCGTCCACCGAATTGAGCGCTTTGGTCACCGCCATCACGCAATGCTGACAGGTCATGCCCTTTATTTTGATTTCTTTCATCTCGCGGCTCCTTTCAGAAAATGATTAGTTTTAAGTTAACCATCACACCGGCTATGGCAAGAAATAAAATACCCCAGATCGCGCTTGCTCAAAAAACAAATACTCTGTATGATCACGAGAAGATATGAGGGTGGGCCATGATCATACGCTGCTGGGGGGCCAGAGGCTCCATACCCGTTTGCGGAAAAGATTATCTGCGCTACGGCGGAAATACGACCTGTCTGGAAATTCAAAACAACAACGGTGACATTCTTCTGGTCGATGCCGGCTCGGGAATCCGGGAGGCGGGAAACGCGCTCGTGGCCACAGGTCGATTAAATGTCACGCTGCTTTTGACGCACGGGCACTGGGATCATATTATGGGCTTTCCTTTTTTCAAACCTCTTTATCAGCCACAGGTCGAGATCACCGTCGTGGGAGAAGCATTTGCACAGGATTCCATAAAAGATATCCTGACACAAGTCATGTCCGCACCTTACTTCCCGATAAACTATGATGAAGTGCGCGCCAATGTCATTTACGCAGACAGATGCGGCGACATCTTCCCGCTTGGCGATCTGTGTGTCGAATCCATCGCCCTGTCCCATCCCAATCGGGCCAGCGGATATAAATTTATGGATAATGGAAAAACTTTCGTCTTTTTCACGGACAACGAACTGGGGCTCGACCATGAGGGAGCCGCCGGCTACGACAGTTATGTATCTTTTTGCCGCGATGCCGACCTGCTCGTGCACGATGCAGAATATAAAGATGATGAATACTCAGGCAAGCG
>CAYWRV010000239.1:0-2440 GCA_964460865.1 uncultured Smithella sp.
CCGCTCGATCCGGCCCGGGCAGGCTACATTTTTCGTAACTCCGTTTTCAGAATTTTCCCCACCAGGCTTTTGGGCATCGCCTCCAGAAAAACAACGTATTTCGGCACAAGAAAGCTGGTCAGGTTCTTTTTAGAGAAATTGATAACATCATCCGCGGTTAACTTCTCACCTGCCTCGAGGACGATAAACGCCTTTATTTCCTCGCCGTATTTTTCATCCTTGACGCCGATGACGGCCGCCTCGGAAACACCCGGACACATATACAATACCTCTTCAATTGTCCGGGGAGAGATGTTTTCACCACCTTTGATGATGAGATCCTTTTTACGGTCGGTGATCCAGAAATAGCCGTCGCCATCCACATAGCCCACATCACCTGTGTAGAGCCAGCCGTTCCTCAGCGAGTAGGATGTCTCCTCGGGCTTGTTCCAGTAGCCTTTCATGACCTGCGGGCCGCGGATGACGATTTCACCGCTTTCTCCGGCAGGCACCTCCCGATCTTCATGGTCGAAAATTTTCATTTCCGTGCCCTTCATCGGCAGGCCGATGGAGCCGATTTTCTTTTTCCCTTCCCAGGGATTGCAGGAGTTATTGGCTCCCGCCTCTGTCAGGCCCCAGCCTTCGATGATTTCAAAGCCGTAGATTTCTTTGAAGCGGTTCCAGGTCTCCACCGCCAGAGGAGCGGATCCGCATATCCAGTATTTCATCGAACTCAAATCGTACTTTTTCGGCTCGGGATACATAAGCATATAGACGTACATCGTCGGGACGGCGGCCATGATGGAGGCGCGATACTTTTCAATCGAAGAGAAAATCACGTCCAAATCGAAAGAATTCAGAAGCACCATGGAACTGGTGCGAAACAAACCCACATTGGATGAGGCAATCCCGTAAGAATGGCAAAGTGGTAAAATGCTCACATAAGTCAACCCGTCCGTGGGCGGGTAGGTTTGGTGCTGCATCAGGGCATTGGCATAAAGGGAGCCGTGCGTATGGATGACGCCTTTGGGCTTTCCCGTGGTGCCGGCCGTATAAATCAGGGCGGCCATGTCGTCCGGGTTTGTATCGGCGATGAAGGTTTCCTCCGGGGCGTCGGCGACGAGTTTCCGGTAGGACAAAGCGTCCTCGGGAGCGTCGTCATCGGTCAAAATGAGGGTTTTTATATTGTCTGCCTGGGCGCGTGCGGCCCGGATTTTTGGCACGAACGCTTTGCTGCTGATGAGTACATTTGCGCCTGAGTCACGGTAGATGTAGGCTGTTTCCGCCTCGCCGATCATATAATTTATCGGAACAATGACAGCGCCGAGGCGCCACGCGGCGGAAAAGGCCCAGAAGACCTCCGGGCAGTTGGGAGTTTGGATGATCACCCGGTCACCCCGGCCGACCCCCAGATTTTTCAGTACAGATGTCAGCTTCCTGCTTTGGGAGACCATTTCACGGTTGCTTATTTGTTTGTCCTCATAGATGGTCTTACCCCAATCGGGATTTTCCATGGCTTTTTCTTCGCTGATCTTTGCAATATTCATAACCTCTCCTCCTTCGTGAAGATGATTGAAGAGCTGTGCTCAATCTGAACAATGCGTTAAACGCGAAAAAAAGATTGGTTGACGGGAAACGACAGACATATCCGCATCCAATGCCACGGCCGGTCTGTGTGTTCAGTGAAGTATCGTTTGAAAATCCGGCAACTGAAAGAGCGGCACCGACAGTTAGAAATTACTAGCACACAATCAATCTTAATAAAAGATGCATTATACAGTTAAGGGGGACATTGGCCTTGACCTGCAGGGTGGTTCTTTGTATATAGTCCGCTAAATTTCAAAGAGGTTTGACATCATGCAGGCAAAAAATAAAAACGCCGC
Organism: uncultured Smithella sp.; assembly: GCA_964460865.1. GTDB lineage: Bacteria > Desulfobacterota > Syntrophia > Syntrophales > Smithellaceae > UBA8904. The sequence continues at coordinate 1,863 of CAYWRV010000239.1, forward strand.
CGGCTGCGGCGGCCGCCGCACCCAGGTACGCAAATCAGGTGTCCATGGCCGGGGCGTTTATGCTCTGGTGCCGATCAAAAAAGGCGACAGGGTTCTGGAATACAAAGGAGAAATCATTACCTGGAAAGAGGCGATCAAACGTCCCCCGCACGATCCTGACCAACCACATCACACCTTTTATTTTCATCTGGATGACGGTCATGTCATCGATGCCAAACCTTCCTGCGCGCCCGCCAAATGGGTCAACCATTCCTGTGAGCCCAATCTCGAGGCATGCCAGGAAGGACACCGTGTTTTTCTGGAAGCGCTGCGCGACATCGCACCGGGAGAAGAGCTCTTTTACGACTACGGACTGGTGGTGGAGGGGCGTAAAACCAAAAAAGACAAAAAAGATCATTCCTGCCTGTGCGGCTCGCCCAAATGCCGCGGCACCATGCTGGCATAGCTCACAAAAGCCAAACACAATGCGGGTGTTTTAGCCTGAGCCACCCTTCGTTTCGGTACTGATTGGCTGCCGGTGCGAACCTGTTGCCTCATTAATAAATGTTACCGAGGAAAGAGTGAGTATTTAGAACGTT
>CAYWRV010000240.1:0-2405 GCA_964460865.1 uncultured Smithella sp.
CGGCCGGTTCGTACACACGCTTTGTCTGAATATCCATCTTCATTTCTGCACCCCCAAAATGTTTTGGCCACCTCACCCTTTTATTTTCGAAGCCAGGATTTCACATCCTCTTTACCGGGGATCTTTCCCACGGACTTGACTTCACCATTTATGACCACCGCCGGCGTGCCGAAAACGCCGTAGCCGGCGATCTTCAAAGCGTCGGTGACTTTTTCCACATTGGCTATTACGCCCTCTTCAGCCAGCGCTTCTTTCACCACTTCTTCCGTTTGCCGGCATTTAGGGCAGCCGGACCCCAATACTTTAATGTCCATTACAACGCTCCTTCCTTTGGCTTGTGTTTCAATAAAATTACAGGCCGCCTCCACAATCATCGCGGCCGGTATCGCCTCGAAGGTTTGACCGTGTCGTTCCAGCGTCCGGCACATGGCCGTAGTGCCGAGAATCTCGCCGCAGGAGGCACAACAGTTTTCCGACTTGCCGGTGCCGGGGAGCAGATTCTCGATGGCGACACCGTTGAAATAGATACTGTTCGATTCGTGGAGCTCTTGATCCGTTAACAGCGTTTCCTTGAAGGTGACTTCCCAGCCCTCGGGTTCCAGTTTCTTTACCAGATCCGCGCAGGCAGCACGAACTGTTTCCCCTGTGTCCGAGCACCGGTCACACGTTTTGCCTTCTCTGTCCAGATGATGCCATTCGATTTCCAGACGATTCATTATTTATTCTCCGATACGAAATTCAGCCCGCCAGCGCCCCGTAAAGCATGCCGGCGATGGTGGACATAATCACAATGATGCCGTAGAAGGTGGCAGTCTTTTTTACCCCCATGACGCTGCCGATCACCAGCATGCTGGGCAGCGACAGAGCCGGACCAGCCAGGAGCAATGCCAGAGCGGGGCCTTTTCCCATTCCGGCACCCAGGAGACCCTGCACTATCGGGACCTCCGTCAAAGTGGCAAAATACATCAAAGCCCTGGCTACGGAGGCAAGCAGATTGGCCCAGAGGGAATTGCCGCCCAGAAGAGATGAAACCCACTGTGCGGGAATAAGAGCCTGGTGTCCGGGACGACCCAGGAGGAAACCAGCCGCGATCACGCCGGCAAAGAGCAGGGGGAAAATTTGTTTCATGAAGCCCCAGGTGGACTCCAGCCAGCTTTTACACTCGGCCGCGGTGAACCAGGCTTTCAGCATGACTCCCAGGATGACAAGAAGAGCGACAGTGATAAACCATTTTGCGCCGAAAATGGCCGGCCACAGGCCGGTGGAATCGGGAGCCGGTTTGCCAAACGCCGCAAATACCAAAATCAGCACCATGACCAGCAGATACAGACCGTCCTGGAGCAGGGTGCGTTTGCCGGTTTCGTCATCCGGTACATAGATTGGCCCGGCGGCGCGTGCCGCGTCGTCTTTACGAAAAATCACCGCCATCAGAAGCCCTGTCACCACGGCGAAAAGCACCGCACCGACTGCTCTGGCCAGACCCAGTTGCCAGCCAAGGATTTTGGCGGTCAGGCTGATGGCCAGCACATTGATGGCCGGTCCAGAATAAAGAAACGCAGTTGCCGGGCCGATACCCGCACCCCTGGTGTAGATGCCCGCAAACAAAGGCAGCACCGTGCAGGAACACACGGCCAGAATGGTTCCTGAAACAGAGGCCACCGAATAGGACAGAAATTTACCGGCTCCGGCTCCGAAATATTTGAGCACCGCAGCCTGGGAAACGAACACGCCAATGGCTCCGGCAATGAAAAAAGCAGGAATCAGACAGGTAAGAACATGTTCGCGGGCATATTCCTGCAACATCATAAATGCTTCCAGCCCGGATTGGCGAATCAAAGGGTGATTCCAGGGGATATAATAGGCGGCCAGAAAGGCCCCTGCAATCAACAACAGCTTGGTACGCTCTTTCATAACATCTCCCGGCGCACCGCCCGGCCGTGTGTCCGGCCCACCGACGCCTCATTTACGATTCGTCATATGGCGATATGGCAATATTAAACATTTAGCCGCCGCAAATTGATTCCCGGTTGATTTCCGGCAGTCTTCCCACAAGTTTGGCCACATCCGCGTCATTCTCCAGCCAGTGCCTTAAATTACCAAGCAGATTGGCTACATAGGCGTTACGGGACCCGTCGGCCAGACGGTAATTCATCCAGGGGCCTTCCCTGAAACAGGTAATTAATCCCGCTCCTTCCAGTATCTTGAGATGCTTGCTGGCTGTGGACTGGGCCAGACCCAATGCCTCTTGAATCTCACATACGCACAAAACCCGCCGCTGCAGCAGCTTGATAATTTTGACCCGATTGGGATCAGACAGAGCTTTCATCGCCTTGATAAACTCTTTCATAACACCTCCATATCGCTAAATCGGAATATAAAAACTTGCACGGCTTTTGTCAAATAAA
>CAYWRV010000241.1:0-2378 GCA_964460865.1 uncultured Smithella sp.
CGGATTCGTTCATCTCGCTGGCGATCAGGCTGTAACGGGTTTCATCAGGATCCATCTGAGGCATGATCCCGAGCATCGCCAGATAAAGAATGAAGGGTATTATAACGAGAACATATCTTTTTTTCATTTGGATGACTTCTATCGGATAAGCAAATCGAACTTATCGCGAACCGAAAGTTGTTTGACGTCTGGAACAGGGCCTGCACCGATCCCGTCCCGGGAAATAGACCTGCTGTAATAATGTGGTCTCAGAACCTCTCTGGCTCGATGCAATCGCCACTTTTTCAAGTCGAAACTTAAAAAGTTGCAAAGCCGTCATTTTGGCCCGTGACACTATAGGGGGCGTGGTTTTGTGTCAAGGAGATTTTCAGCGGATGTTGTTGGTTGCGGCCCTCATAACAACGATGCTTTCCAAGGGGAAATGGTCAAGCAGGGCATGCAAAAATTATTTTACAAAAACGCCGCCACGCGTGTTCCTGCCGGCGTGCGGTTTCCGGTACTGCGGCATTAAAATGCATCCGGAACGAATTGTATTTCCCAAATCTCATTTACCCGCGTAAAGCCAATGAGGGCAATTCAGGCAGACACAATCTTGTGCTGGAATTTTATCAGGAATATTTTGGAAAACGGCAGTAGGTCGATCGGTTCCGCCAGGGGCCGTGCCTGAAAAACGGACGGGGCCCGAGGGATGCGGACAGAGCATACTTGCCTCTCTGCCGCATCTCTTCGGGACGGGTCTAATGTTTCACCCAGATTTTCATCTGGTCGGCCTGCCGGATCAACTCCTCCTGGAAATCAGGATGCGCGATACTGATGAGCGCTTCGGCACGCTCCCAGGTGGATTTGCCTTTAAGCTGCACCACACCGAATTCGGTCGCCACATACTGAACTATCGAGCGCGGCACAGTGACAATCGACCCCGGCTCTACGGTCGGCACGATGCGCGACTGGAGGTTGCCGTCTTTGTCTGTATAGGTAGAACTAAGTGAAATAATCCCTTTCCCGCCTTTGGACATGAAAGCGCCAAAGATGAAGTCCAGCTGGCCGCCGGTTCCTGATTTCTGGCTGTCTCCCACGGACTCGGAGCAGACCTGCCCGTACAGATCGACTTCGATGGCGTTGTTGATCGCCACCACTTTGTTGTTAAAGGCGATCATACGCGGATCATTGATGTAACTGACCGGGTATGAGGCGCAGGTCGGATTGTGGTCCAGAAAATCATAGAGCTTTTTGGTGCCCATCGCAAAGGTGTAAGCCATCTTCAAATGATCCACCGATTTTTTTCGGCCGGTCACACGGCCGGCGTTGTACAGATCGACAAATGAATCCACCAGCATTTCCGTATGCACACCCAGGTCCTTCAAGTCACTTTCGGCAATCATCCGGCCGATCAGGTTAGGCAGACCGCCGATGCCCAGTTGCAGGCAGGCTCCGTCTTCTATCTCTTTCATGATGTGCTCGGCGATTCGCCGATCCACTTCCCTGGGCTGGCCCGGCTTGACTTCCGCCAGTGGCGTATGATTGCTTTCCACAATGTAATCGACTCTGGAGATATGGATGGATTCCCGATTGCCGCCGAAGCAATAAGGCACGTTTTTGTTGACTTCAATAATAATTTTTTTGGCCTTGCTTAAAACGGCGCTCGTTAGTGAATTGGCCAGGCCGTAGTTGAAATAACCGTTTCGATCCATTTCGGCCACCAGCACAAAAGCGACATCGAAGTCGCGATACTTGCGGATCGTGCGCGGTCCCTGATGGTAACAAAGCGGAATATAATTGCACAGATTGGCGTCGTGCAGGCGGCGCGAAACTGTGCCGAAATGCCAGTCGTTCATGATGACATGCTCACGTCCGGGGTCAGCCTCTACAATTTTCGGCACCCGCGAGAAGCAGACGCCGCGAATATCGATGTTTTTGAGCTGGTGAATCCTTTTGGCCAGCGCCTCATCCAGAACCTCGGGAAACATGACAAACTCACCGTAAAAGATTTTATCGCCGGATTTGACGAAACTGACCGCCTCATCCGCCGTAATTAACTTCTCTTTGTACTCTGCAAAGACATCTTTCATAAATCACCACCTGCGAAAATTTAGGACATACGCGAGTGTCCCGGCAGGGGACTATATGAAATCGGTCGGGTGGAGTCAAATATTAAAACTGCCGGATAAGAGACGGGGTAGGGGGGGATAGACCATAGCACGTAGCGGTCCACTCCACAGGGTGGAGATTTGTTTCAGGATAACTTGCTGATCCCGTGATGATATTGAAGTTAATCAGAAGAAGTTGATGGGGTATAGTTGATGTGGGAGGTTTCTGATTTAATTGGTAGTCCCACCGGGATTCGAACCCGGGTTACCGGCGTGAGAGGCCGGCGTCCT
>CAYWRV010000242.1:0-2370 GCA_964460865.1 uncultured Smithella sp.
GCTGTCAAAAAGCAGATAAGTATCCCGTCGCAAAAATAATTGCGACACAGTCTCCCGTCCGGGGCAGGACTTTGCTCCCCGCTACCGTGCCGCCTACAAAAGAGCCGCGACAGCCGAGAGTTCCTTCAACTTCTCCATGGTGCACGCTCTGGCGCGGGCGATCATTGCCGCCGGCACAACCACCGATGTCTATAAGATCAGAGCCGCCTTCCCCAGGGCATTTCCAATGTTCGCCACCGAGTTTCCGATGGAGGCGTACGGCATGATGGATAACGGCCGTGTGCTGGTGATGACCGGAACGCAGACGATCACCGACGGCCGGATTGACAAACCCGAGATGTATGTGTGGTGGACCAAAACACAAAAAGAGTATGACCAGATAGAAAAAATGTCACAGATCGATGCGAGCATACCGCGTCGCTGGCTGCCGGTGGAATAGCCGCTGATTGTATTTGCCGTGCCGCTCCTCGCGGGACGTTTTTTCCTCCGGTTAATTTTCAGGCGGAGAAAGAAAGTATGAACATAGCGAAATTGAGGGAAATGAAGGTTCTCAAGGAGCCGCCCCGGGTAAGCTTTATTTCCAGGGGTACGGAGATGACCAACTTCGAGTTCCTGGCCGCGTCACGCAGGCTGGTCACCGTTTTAAAAGATCTCGGTGTCAGGAGAGGCGAGCGGGTAATCGTACAAATGCCCAACTGCGTCGAGGTGCTGCTCTCCTTCGGCGCGATCTGGCGTCTGGGTGCGATTGCCGTGCCGGTCAACTACATGATGAACGCGGAAGAAATAGCCTCCATTTACGAGGACAGCGGCGCCCGTGCCGTCATCAGCACCGTTGATTTTATGCCGAAAATCAAAGCCGCCAAGGAGAGGGCGCCCCGCTTGAATACCATCATCCTCGTAAATGACGAAGTTCCCGAAGGCACGTTTTCGTTTCATGGTTTGGCGGACAATGCCCCCGAAACCGAAGACATCGTGGACACGGACGATGACGAGGTGGCCGCTCTGATATATACCGCGGGCACCACCGGCCCTCCCAAGGGTGTGATGCTGACGCACGGCTCTCTTTATGCCAACTCCAAAATGTCCTACGAATCGACCAGGATGCCCCACGGCATGACCAATGTGACGGTCCTGCCCCTTTGTCACGCCTACGGCATCGCCGTGGCCAACAGCGGCCTGTTTTACGAACGCACCAGAAGCGTTATTCTCAACACCTTCGACCTGGAAACTCTTTTTGCGGCCATCGACAAATATGACGCGAGCCTTGTGGCGCTGGTGCCCACGATGTATGTATTCATGCTGATGTATCCCAATCCCAACAAACATGATCTGAGCCGCGTCAAGTACTGGCTGTGCGGCTCCGCCCCTCTCGCACAGGCCACCTGGAACCAGTTCTACGAGCGTTTCGGCGGCAGGATTTACGAAGGGTGGGGCCTGTCGGAAAGCGGCGCATCTGGAAGCGCCAACCCCTGTGATGGCCGCCCGGTCAAGGTCGGCTCCATCGGCATTCCTTATGTTGGCATGACCATGGGCATCATGGACGACCGGGGAAGGCTTCTGGAAACCGGTGAATCGGGAGAAATAGTCCTGAAGGGCCCATCGCTGATGAAAGGCTACTGGAACAGGCCAGAGGAGACGGCAAAAGTCATCGTTGACGGCTGGCTCCACACAGGCGATGTGGGCTACCGTGATGAGGACGGCTACTACTGGATAACAGACCGCAAAAAGGATCTCATCATCAAGGGCGGTGAGAACATCTCGCCGCGGAAGATCGAAGAGGTTCTCTACACCCATCCACAGGTGGCCGAGGCGGCTGTCATTGCAATGAAAGACGATGTCTATGGCGAGAATATCAGGGCCTATGTCGCCCTCAAGCCCGGCGCGGAAGTGACCTCCGAAGAAATTCTGGCCCACTGCCGGGCAGACCTGAGCAGTTTTTATGTGCCCAAAGAAGTGATCTTTCTGCCGTCACTTCCCAAAAATCTGGTCGGCAAGATCATGAAAAAGGAATTGCGCGACCTTTCCTGACCACAACGATGGTGACCAAAATAAGGCAGGCGCGAAGGATGCAAGCTGAAAAAGCCACTGAGAGCCCGGAGGAAATTTCCGGGCTTTTCTTTTACCCTTAAGAAACCGCCGCGGATTTGGCGTGGCAATCGGGCGCTCAAGTATGCTACAAATGTTTATCAGAAAGTCGGTAGCGTATGGAAGAGTATCAGGTCATCATTATCGGATCCGGCCCGGCGGGACTCTTTGCCGCCCGGGAGCTCGAGCGCCTCGGTGTGGAGGGAATCGCCCTCATCGACCGGCATCCGTATCCGGCAGGCGGTCTCCTCAATGACGGGAAACTTAATTTCGACTGCCGTGTGG
>CAYWRV010000243.1:0-2361 GCA_964460865.1 uncultured Smithella sp.
TTCACCAAAATAATGATCACAAAAATAAATAACCAAGGGGTTGTGCAAAGCCCTCGCCCAGTTTTTCAACAAGTATTTTCCTTTGTACCCCCGGGAACTCATTAATTAAATTTAAAACGCGATTGTTTAATGCGCCACTTAAAACGCCATCCGCAGATAAATTTCCCCCACTGAACTTCTCTGCGTCTTTGTCTGGCAAGAAAAATTTAATCCGGAATCACAGCGGAACCGTATTTAACCTGTGAGGTGCCATTGATGATTAGAAGACTGCAAGGGCAAGAAAAAGAGCTGAATTTCATTTCAGTGCATCAAGGCCTTTACGGTCCAAAATACTTAACAATTTAAGGGAAGGCCCAGCCGGATGCTTATCTCCGATTTCCCATTTTTGGATAGTAGAAATACTTGTATTTAGAACGGCTGCCATGACAGCCTGACTAAGACGATAGCGTTCTCTTAAAGATCGAATTTGTTTTGCCGAATAAGCAGCAACGGGCGCAACGCATAGAAAGTCATACTCATGCATTTTGCGTTTATCGATAAAACCAAGTTTATGCATGTCCTTTGCTGTTTCATGAACCGCTTTTAAAAGGCGTCTTTCATACTTTTTATTTTTCATCATCAATCTCCACTAAAGAACCTTCTTGAACGGCAACTTTAATTTGTGCCGCAGACATACCCAGTAAATCATTTGCCAGCATTTTTAAAGTCAGCAGTTCTTTTTCTGAAATATTGTCCATTTCATTTTTTTCAAAACCGAATATAAAAATCCATTTGTTACGTAAATTCGTTGCCAACAATGTTCTTGTGCTGCTTCTTTTGCCACGACCCGTCAAAGCGATGCGTTTCTTAACAACCCCGCCACCAAGGTTAGCATCAATCAAACCACTTCTGATTTCCAGCACAGCTTTTCTTAAAAGTAAATCATTCAAACTATGCTTGCGAGCCCACTTGTTGAAATATCTGGTTTTGTATATCACCTTTTTAACTTTATATATCACTAAGTGAAATACTATGCAATGGCAAAATCTTATCAGCCATCCTCACCATCTGTCCTCTCGAATGGGCCTATCGGAGAGCCAGTTTTTTCCATTAACTACTTAAATACTTAACCTTTAAATCTTGTTTCTTACCCCTAACCCACTCTCGCCTATCGCCTATCTTCTCTGATCTCTGTCCCTGCCCTATGACCTCAGTCCTCTATCTTTTTTCTATCGCCCATCGCCCATAACCTTTTCTCGTCACTTATCACTCGTCACTCGTCACTGTCTCCTGTCTCCTCGTTTTTCATCCTCGGCCTTCGTCGGGGTGACGGCTTGAATTACTTGTTACGAGACCTTCATCGCCTATATGCTTTAAAAAATTCTGAAATCTTTTTTCGAGTCGTTTGTTGCCAAATGATAAAAGATACCTTTGCAGCTTCACCTTATCTGCTATTTCGTTAAATCCTGAGCTATTAAAACGAAGGGCGTCAAAATCTTTTTCAGCATTGAGAGCTGAGTTCAAATAAAAATAATCCAGAATTGCTTTTTCCGGCTCGGCCATTTTAAAATTGTAACCTTTGTAGTCAATCAGATTATAACCAAACATCAGTTGCGGCTTTACATGACGATAAAAAAATTCGCCAAAATCTGATTTGAAGTGATTTGTTTTTCGCGATGATATAGACGTGACGCCATAGACGGCTTCGGGAATCAGGTTGTAATATGAAAGCGCCATTTCCAAAGACACATATGAAGGCGTATAAATTTTATTCGCGATAAGGAAAAGGACTGGGTCATTGATTTCTATGCCAACGAAGGCATAATACCCGCGCCGGATCATTTTTAAGTAGCCTTTATCCTGCCATTCGCTCAACCGCCGCAGGTCAAAATCAGGATCGATTTTTCTGATATCGCTCAAATTAAAAGCTACAAAATCTTTTAATTTTTCTCTGAACGACAGGAATCTCATAAAATATTTCCGTAATTTGTTATTAATAACATATTATGGAATTATTACGACAAATACTAAGTAAATATCAAGTTTAATTTTATTTCTCTGGGCATTGATTCTATCAACCATGCAATATGAGCTTCTTTCCATCCTCCCCCTCGGCCCCCTCCAAAGGGTGACACCACAGGTACGCCACTGGCCCCTTGTCCCACGCCGGCGGGGGTGGCCCCTCGCCTGAGCGAGGTAAACTCCGGGCCGGGGGTGGATATTTTTCACATTGAAAGAAACGTTTTGAAACCGTCTCCTGCCTCCTGTCTCCTGAATTCTCTTATTGATTACGCTTGACTCTAATATTAATTAACGTTACTATCAACCATGCCTACGGTAATGAAATCAGGATCATTCAGATATCATTTTTACTCTGATGAA
>CAYWRV010000244.1:0-2353 GCA_964460865.1 uncultured Smithella sp.
TCCTCTTTAAGTTTATGATTGCTGCATAAGCGGCACTATTTTATGCATGATTTCCGGCGTGTCAAGGTTTTGGAAATATTTTTTAAAAAAGATTTTCCATAAGTTCGCCAAGAGAACTGATGGGCCGGATTTCCATATCCGGAGGCGGGCTTACAGAAGTGTGAGCAGTATGAGGAATGATCGAGCGGCGAAAACCGAGGCGTGCGGCCTCTTTTATCCTCGCCTCCATCTGGGAAACGGCCCGTACCTCACCGGTCAGGCCCACCTCGCCGAAAATAACCGTCAGATGATCCACCTTCCTGTCCAGGAAACTCGACGCCATGGCCGAGACGATACCCAGATCAACGGCCGGTTCCTCAACTTTCACCCCGCCCGCCACATTTATAAAAATGTCCGAACCGCCCAACTGGAGGCCGCAGACCTTGTCGAGCACCGCGACCAGAAGCGACACACGGTTGTGGTCAACGCCGATGGCCGTGCGCCTGGGCATCCCCAGGTTCGAGGGGCTCGCCAGCGCCTGAATTTCGACCAGAATGGGCCTCGTGCCCTCCAGGCTTGCCACAACTACCGAGCCGGGCGCATCCTGCGGCCGCTCGCTCAAAAAGAAAGCCGACGGGTTGACCACTTCGCTCAGTCCCTTGTCCCGCATTTCAAAAACGCCGATTTCATTCGTCGGGCCGAACCTGTTTTTAATACCGCGGATAATCCGGTATGCATGGCCGGAATCTCCCTCAAAGTAAAGGACCGTATCGACCATGTGCTCGAGCACTTTGGGGCCGGCAATCGAGCCGTCTTTGGTCACATGACCGATGAGAAACAGGGGGATGCCGTTTTTCTTGGCGTGGTGAATAAGGCGCGATGAGGATTCCCTCACCTGACCGACGCTGCCCGGCGCGGACATCAGTTCGGCACTATAGACGGTCTGGATCGAATCGATGACCACGACAGACGGTTCGCAGACATTTATCTGCTCGAGGATCTTCTCCAAAGACACCTCCACCAGCACAAGAAGATCTTTTGCCTCCGCACCGATACGGCGCGAGCGCAGTCTGATCTGATGAGCGGATTCCTCGCCTGAAACATACAGCACCGTAGCACCGTTATCCGCCAGATTTCTCATTACCTGGAGCATCAGCGTCGATTTGCCGATTCCCGGCTCGCCTCCTACCAGAATGACGGAACCTGCCACAATGCCGCCGCCCAGCACCCGGTCAACTTCCGCGATACCAGTCTCAATCCGCGTGCCCTCCTCGGCCGGTATTTCAGAAATAGGCATGGGCTTGCCGTCAAACTTCAACTCACCGCGGCTGCCCGGTTGGACGGATGCGGTGATTTCTTCGGCAAAGCAGTTCCAGCAATTGCATGAGGGACATTTACCCAGCCACTTGGGCGACATATACCCGCACTGCTGACAGACAAAACTGGATTTGTCCTTTTTCAAACCGACCCCCACTCTAATCCTTTATCCTTCAGCCTTTATCCTTCTTTCAGCACCTGCCTGAGTCTTTTTGCCGCTTCATCCGCCCCCAGAATCTCAAAAATCTGACCCAGCTGCGGGCCTGTAACCCTGCCGGTCAGGGCGGCGCGCACCGGCATGAACAGGTCTTTTCCTTTAAGGCCGGTTTTTTGAGCCGCATGCTTCATCGCTGCTGTGTAGATATGAGCCGGGTCTCCTTCGGCCGTGTCGAGAAATTCATCGAATGCGCCAAGCGCCCCGCGTGCTGCCGGCGCGGCGAGAATTCTCCTTGCCTCCGGCGTAATCTCATAGCGGCCGGGAAAAAACAAATCAATGTGCGCGCCGATATCCGTCAGTACGGTAAGCTCCTCTCGCACACTTTCAACAACTTTCTTAAGCCATTCCGGATCCAACGATTGAGTTTCATATCCCGCCTGATTTAAAAACGGCTCCAGACGGCGAACAAGTTCATCGGAAGGCATATTGCGGATGTAGCCGGCGTTCAGCCAGCGGAGTTTGTCCTCGTCAAAAACCGCCCCGCTTTTTGAGGCCCGCTCCAGCGAGAAAGCTTCAATCATCTGGTCGCGTGAGAGGACTTCCCGTCCACCGGCAAAAGAGCTGCCTAAAAGCCCCAGGTAATTGATGAGCGCCTCCGGCAGATAACCGCGGCGGCGGAATTCATCCACGGAGACGGAACCGTGACGTTTGCTGAGTTTTGCGTGATCGCGCCCCAGAATCAGACAGTGGTGAGCAAACAGGGGAGGTTCAAATCCGAATGCCCGGTAGAGCATGATCTGTGAGGCGGTATTGGACAGATGGTCTTCACCACGGATGACGTGTGTAATTCTCATCAGGTGGTCATCGATCACCACGGCGAAATTATAGGCCGGCATGCCG
>CAYWRV010000245.1:0-2342 GCA_964460865.1 uncultured Smithella sp.
TTTTTTTATACCCCTGTAATCATTATGTTTCTTATCAGATAGTGTCAAAGTCAGGACAAATAACGAAGAACCACAACCCGACGATTTTTTCCTCAGTCATAGCCTTCTTCGTACGCCAGCATATCCAGATGCAGTGTCGCGATGTCCTCGACATCGAGATTAAGCTCTTCAGAGGGCCCGGAAAGCTCGACGATCTTGATATAGCGACGGCACTTGTTGCACACGTCAACGCGGCGGCTTTCCTCGCCTTCAACAGCGAAATAGGCCAGGGAATGCTGTTCCTCATTGCCGCAGAAGGGACATTTGATCTGGCGGAAACGCCATTTGTAACCGCACTGATGACAGAAAAGATAGCGGTTCCCGTCCTCGTTTTCTCTCATTTCACCGATTTTCGGATCTTTTCCGCACACGGGGCAGTAGCCCTCGGTCCAGTTTGATTTTTCAATTGCCGGGCCGTATTTTTCGGAGATTGCCTCGAGTTCCGGCCTCAGGCTCTCTTCAATGAACAAGTCGATCAAATCAAGTTGTTCATCATCATCTTTTGCCTCCCTGAGGTCGGAACGGATAATTTCATCCTCCGCAGGGACAGGGTTAAAGGTGGCCAAAGTGATTTTTTCCCAGTCGAACAGCTTGTCGTTGACAATATCCAAAAACTTGTGGGCTTCTTGCGGCATTCTTCTTTGCGCAATGGCCACGAGCGAATAAAAGTATTCACGCGGACGAATCAGGTCATACTTTTTACCCGACAGGTCAATCAGCGGCAACCCGCCGGCCATCTTTCCGGGTATCAGTTTTTCCTCCACGGAAAAAATCGGCTCCTTCATGCTCTGGCGGTACCCTTCGCGCAGAATCAGGATCTCAGCCAGAATGTCGAGCAGGTCCGCATAATGCGGGCTGTTTATTTTGTAGTCCTCGATGGTTTGTAGAGTTTTGCGTAAAGTTGCGGCCATTGCGCCGACCCTCCAATTTCCTTTTTCATATCGCTTGATCTTTTACAGGCAGGGGCTGTGAAAAGAAAATTCACGACAGTATCCCGTGTAAAGACCGCGACACCTTATCCGCTTTTGGGAAGCTCTTCAAGGAATATTTACCTTGGCGGATCTTGTTGAAAAATCAGAAGAAAATAAAAGTAATGGCTAAAAACAGGACGATGAGGATGGGAATCGAGTATTTGAAGATATACCCGAAAAAGCTGGGCATCCTGACCCCTGCTTCCTCCGCGATGGACTTGACCATGAAGTTGGGGGCGTTACCTATATAGGTGTTGGCGCCCATGAAAACCGCTCCTGTGGATATGGCGGCAAGATAGGGTATTTTTTCAACAACGAGCCTGGCCACTCCCTCAGCCTCCGGCAGACCGGGATAAAACTTCCCCAGCGCACTGTTGAAGAACGTCAGGTAAGTCGGGGCATTGTCCAGGATGCTCGACAGGGATCCGACCACCCAGAAATAATGGGCGGGCGTATCAACAGACCGGGCGAGCCACGCCAGCGCTCCCCGGTCGCCTGCTTTAAGAATGGCCAGGGCAGGAATGATGGTGATAAAGATACCGGCAAACAAAAAGGCGACCTCCAGAATCGGCGCCCAGCCAAACTCGTTCCCTTTTCTCACCTCACGGCTGGTAAATACCAAAGATAAAGCTCCCATCAGAATCAGCACTGCATCTTTCACCAGATTTTCGACACTTTGCCCGATACCGAAAATATTTATCTGTCCGAGTTTGACCGTGCCGCTGAAAAGCACGGCAGAAATAATGCCGGCCAGGAAGATAAAATTTAGTGTGCCTTCGATGCTCAAGGGCTCCGGATCATCTGCGGGGAAGGCTGTCTTGCTCTCTTTTTTATATGCGTAGGAATCCCACAGAAAATATAAGATGATCAGAAAAGCACAGGAAAAAACCATTTCCGGCAATATCTTGAACGTCCAGAAAAAAGGAACACCGTGCAGGAAGCCCAGGAAAAGCGGCGGGTCTCCCAGGGGGGTAAGCGCCCCCCCGATGTTGCTGACCAGAAAAATAAAGAAAACGACGGTATGCACCTTATGAACACGCCAGGCGTTGGAGCGCAAAATCGGCCTGATCAAAAGCATGGATGCGCCGGTCGTACCGATGACGGAGGCAAGCACAGCGCCGACGAGTAAAATGACGGTATTCACAGCCGGTGTGCCTTTCAGCGACCCTTTAATATAAATACCACCGGAAACTGTGAACAGAGCCCATAGAAGCAAAATAAACGGAATATAGTCCAAGATGATGATGTGAAGTATTTCGTGCAGCGCGGCGGCACGGAAAAAGTATAAAAAAGGCAGGGCAAAGGCCAGCGCCCAGAAGGCCGAAACTTTGG
>CAYWRV010000246.1:0-2335 GCA_964460865.1 uncultured Smithella sp.
GGTTGCCCACTGCCTGTATCCACAGCTCTGTCCGTTTGATATGGTTAAGGAAACCCGTCTTTTTTTCAAACTTTTCTTTGACGTTGACCTGACTGTTGAAGAAGCAAATAAACTGCTGTATGGCAGTGCAAAGAATAAGGCCGGGCGGTAGCTGTCAGGCCCGGCGGTACCGCACCTTTTTCATCTTATACATCATCGCATCCGCAGTTGAGATCATCTCATCGAGTGTTGTGGGCTTGAGGGGATCATAGAATGCATAGCCGATACTTATCGCCAGTTTAAAGCTGGCAGCTTTCCTGGCGTTGTAATTATTGATCAGGCGGTAAAAGCGCAAAAGCAGTTTTTCCATCATCGCTTCATCCGCATCAATCACCAGTATGGCAAATTCATCTCCGCCGATGCGGGATATAATGTCGGACACGCGGAAGGTGCGCGTCAGGATTTTCGCGGCTGCAATCAGGGCATGGTCTCCCTCTTCATGGCCGAGCCGGTCATTGATATCTTTAAGGCCATCTAAATCTGCGAAGAAAAGAAGCAGGCCTTGCCTGGACCGCTCGGCTCTTTTAACTTCTCTGGTCGCAAGCGTGAAAAAGCCGCGCCGGTTGTACAAATCCGTGAGCTGGTCCGTCAAGGCCATAGCTTCGAGCTTTTTTTCCATTTCACGGCGCTGTGTGATGTCGGCGCCGAAAAACGCCAACCTGGCGACTTTACCGCTGTCATCGCTAACCGGATAAACAACATGATCGATGAATCTTTTATTGATTACGTCCTCAAAACGAACGGGTAAACCGGAGCGCACACTTTCTTCAACCTGTTTCCTTCTTTCATCGGCAATGTCCGGGGGCAGCAGGTTGTAGATGTTTTGGCCGATGATATTGTCAGGCCCGATACCCATGCGTTTGGCAAAGGTCTCGTTTGCCGCGAGCACCGTCCCTTCAACATCGGCCAGAAGCAATGATTCGGTGACGGCATTCAAAAGGGCCCGCAGATTGTTCTCATCTTCCCGCCTGCATTCTTCAAACTCCTTGTCCCGCGACAGGTCGCGGACAATGCTCAAAAGAATTCTGTCTTTCCCCAGCACCGCACCCTGAGAGCTGATCTCCACAGGAAATGTCCGGCCGTCTTTTTTGCGATGGATCGTTTCAAAAACAACTGTATTGGCAAATGACCTGTCCGTACGGGGTACAATTTGTTCCTGCAGGCCGGCTTCGTTCAAGTCATCGATCGTCATCGATTTCAACTCTTCCATCGAGTACTCATAGGCTTCCAGGGCGGCCGTGCTTGCCTCCAGAATCTTTCTGTCGCTGTAGCGTACAGCAAGAATGATATCGTTGGTGTGTCGAAGCAGAAATTCGTAGCGCTTGGATAAGTCCTCCGCATAACGGGCATCGTCAGCCCTGCGGGTTGTTTTTCGTCTCTCAAATGATGTCATATGAAGTAATTACCACATGCTGAACGTCCTGCCGGGACAGGTTTCATCCGTGATACTCTGTCTGGGCCCGTGTGCCTGGCCGGAATATACAAAAGTTCTCCGCGTTTCCAGATTCTGTCAACCGCCCGCTAATCACGGCAAGTCATTGGAAGCCGCTGGAGGCTGATGTACCGATCCCCGGAACTGTAGCCCCTTCCCATTGCCTGCCCTGACCACAATTTATATAACATTTGAAAGCTGATTTCAACAACGCGCGTGAACTCAGGGCACTTATCCGGCGGCCCAATAATTACCTTGAAAAACCGTAAGGTTTCCACTACAGATGATGCCATAAAAGGAGCATCGATGAATAACCTGAATAAACAGCCTGTTACAATGTATGCATCTTTTTTTGCCGCAATAGCCGCCACCTTTTTTTTCACGGCTTGCGCTCACCTGCCTCCGGCGCCGGGTAAAGTGGCCACTTCCCTCCTTTCGTCGTGTAAAAACATTCCGCCTGAGTCCGGTCAGGTGCTTCTGGTTACCGAAAAAAGTTTTCTTTTTTTGAGCTCAATCAGCGTTCATTTTCTGGAAAAAACAAACGGAGAATGGACACAGACGATGGAACCACTCAGCGCCGTTATTGGTAAAAACGGCTTTGCCGCGCCGGGTGAAAAACGAGAAGGGGACGGCAAAACGCCGTCCGGTCTTTTCCGTCTGGGCACGGCCTTCGGTTATCCGGAAAAGGTCAATACAAAAATGACCTACCGCCAGGCTCTGGACGACGATATCTGGATTGATGATCCGGACGCCGCTGATTACAACCGCTGGGTGAAAAAAGAGCAAACGAAGGCAAACTCATACGAAATACTCAAAAGGGACGATCCTCTTTACGAATACGCGATCGTCATTGAATACAACACC
>CAYWRV010000247.1:0-2327 GCA_964460865.1 uncultured Smithella sp.
GGCCATCCAGGAGCGGACACGTTCCGTCAGGGCCTTGTTCATTTGAGATTTACCGGTTTTCGGCCAGGTCTTTTCCAGATGGTTGAACTCGCCAAACCAGTCCCAGTGGCGGACAGAACCGAATTTTTCCAGCGCCGGTTTGAGTGAATAATTCTCCCAGTTGTAGTGGTGATAGACGGCGATGATGTTCAGCCGTCCTTTTGGTTTAGGGCGCAGTTTTGGAAAAGCCGTGCGCAGTTCTGCCTTCAGTCCGTCATCATCGGGAAGCGTGAGCCCGCGGCGCTCAAACTCGGTTAAGTAGCATCTTGCTTCTCGCTTCAGCCTGAGGCGGTTTTTCCATTCGCGAAAACGAATACGATATTTTCGTCCAGGGAAGATCATGAAGGCTTCCTTAAGGTAAACAGACGGATTGCACCTGATTTTTGCACCTGATCATTCATCATATTGATGACGTGCCCCGCATCAAGGGCAGGTATGGAAAACTCACGGGCGATGTCCGCACAGATGAGGAGTGCCCCGACGCCAGCCCCGACCAGGCATAGATCCGTGTCAGACGGCACCTCGGCCAGCACTTCATTACGGATGCCTGCCCATTTAGTGGCGATATATTCAGCCGGCACAGGAACATGATGCAGCACGGGGCAACTGGAACGTTCGGAAAACCATTTTTGAAATGAGTCTTGATTATATTCTGAATTGAGTATGCAGATATTTTTACCGTTCATCGTGGCGGCAAATAAATCAGAGGTCAAGTATGCGTACAGGGCATAAAAAGGGAGGTAATTATCCGCTGTCAGACGGATATTGTTTTGATTGAGTAAATTGAGGAAATCGGTTGCACCTGTATCTGGTTTTTTTCTTAAGAAAGAGAAAATTCCAGCTTCCTTTTTATGGCTGTTGCCCGGAAAGACAAGTGGTGCCAAAAGACCGCGTAATGCTACATAGGCAATGGCTTCGACATGCAGGGGAATGACCTGACGGATGGCGCTGATCGACTCCGCCTGCTTGTAAAGCCCATTACACTTCAAAGATGGTTTGTAAAAAGCGTACTCACCGTCCGCAAAGCGTACCACCGGAAGGGGTTGCCCGTTGGTCAGCGCCGCCGTAAGCTTCTTATGGATGATGCCCAGATATTCATCTCCACTTGCCACCTTTTCGGCAAACAGGCAGGTTTCCTCATCAAGAATGGCTTCAGAGAAGATTTTAACCATCGGTTCGTTATCTATGCCGGTAATTTTCAGATGCTTGAAATGAAATTGTCCTGTGTGAATTAATGTGTCCAGATAGCTTTCCTTCTGCATATTATTTTCATCCTGGTTGTGTTTTCAGCTTTATTAGCATGTTCAGAGGGCAAATCAATGTATTTTTTGCTGTCGATAATAAGTCGTAATTTCATTTACCAACATGGGATGACGATGAAAAATGCGTATTGCGTTTTGACGCTGAAAAATATTCAGCGTTGTTGATCTTTTGTATTAATGAGGCCGGTCTTTTTTCGTAAAGCCGTCACGAGTGTTTGCGTAAATTGCCGATGACGTCACACAGAATGTCGGCCGCGACTGCGTGGCCTGTCGCGTTTAAATGGCCGTCGAGGGCGTAGTAGTGGTTCTCTTCGAGCCTGCCTGCGATATCGAGTATGATCATATCGCGGATAAACGGCGGCTGGCCGGGTGTTTTGATTTTTTCGCGAAGCTTTTTCGTGAATTCATTTGTCTGATTGATACCGCTCAACTCGAAGACGATCAGAGGAATGCCGGTGAGCAGATCTTCATTTTGTTTTAAAACATGGACAAACAGTTCAACTTCTCCGAGGAAAGATGCAACCGATGGTGTCGATTGCTTCGCGGGCTTCAGAGCATCGAGTTTTTTTCTGATTTTCATTTTCAGATATTTTCCCGGAAAATATCTGATCGGCCTGTCGAGATAGTTGACGATTTTTTTAAAAGTTTCTTCACGCATAAGTTGCGGTTGGTTGCCATTTTGGAAATACAGGCGGTTTTCGTCATAGTCATCAGCGCAATACTGTAAAATGAGGTATTTGAGGCAAGAGCGGTTTAGCTTGCGCAGCATAATCATCTCCCTTACCGTACCAAAAGATGGCACACAGGTGTTGAGCGTAGTCAGGCCTGTTTTTTTCTCAACGATTTTGATGAATGTTTCCCGGGTGTCGACCCCCCAGCCCAGGGCGAAGGAATCACCCAGTAATATTATCTCCGGAGCGTCAAGCGCTTCTTCCGTGTCACGCACGCCTAGGGAATTTATATGATATTCGTTCGTGAATTCAATTTCTGAATAGGTGAACGTTCCCGGGTTCAGGGTGTAGCCCA
>CAYWRV010000248.1:0-2321 GCA_964460865.1 uncultured Smithella sp.
CGCCGGACTCCAAATCCGGATGCTGGGGGTTCGAGTCCCTCCTGGCCTGCCAGTTTATCCGTAAAAAGAGTCGGTGATATGGAAAAAATCAAGCAGATTGTAGACAGAGCCCTGCAGTTTCTCCAGCAGGCCAAGGGCGAGCTGAAAAAGGTGACCTGGCCGACCCGCAAACAGACACTGGCCTCAACGGCCGTGGTGATGGTTGTCGTTGTGATTGTAGCCATTTATCTGGGAGTTGTGGACTTTATTCTGGCCAAAGCAGTCAAGGCGATTCTGGGTTAAATCATGGCTTTTAAATGGTACGTCGTACATACTTATTCCGGGTTTGAGAACAAGGTCAAGGCGAGCCTGCAGGAGAGGATCGAACTGGCCGGGGCACAGCAGTATTTTTCCGATATTCTCATTCCTGAAGAAGACGTAGTGGAGCTGGTTTCCGGAGAGAAGAAAACTTCCAAACGTAAATTTTTTCCCGGGTACATTCTTGTCCGGATGGAAATGAGCGATGACAACTGGCATATAGTTAAAAATACCCCTAAAGTCACCGGTTTCATCGGCAGCAAGGAAAAACCGTCGCCGATCCCGGACAAGGATGTTGAAAACCTCAAGGTACGGATCGATGAAGGGACACTCAAACCCAAGCCCAAATTTAAATTCGATGTGGGCGATCATGTAAAAATCATCGATGGTCCTTTCACTAATTTCGACGGCGTGATTGATGAGGTGCGGCCGGAAAAAAGCAAGCTGCGGGTTATAGTAAGTATTTTCGGCCGGCCGACCCCTGTGGAGCTTGATTTCATTCAGGTTACCCAGGGACAGTAATGACAATGTTTTCCAGGCGCGCGATTCGGCCTAAAAAATTTTAGATCAGGTGAGTTCATATGGCAAAGAAAGTTATCGCGAACATCAAATTACAAATAAAAGCGGGTAAGGCGACTCCTTCACCTCCGATCGGGCCGGCGCTCGGGCAGCACGGCGTCAATATCATGGAGTTTTGCAAAGCGTACAATGCGATGACGCAGAATCAGGAGGGTATGGTCGTGCCGGTAGTGATTACGGTCTATGCCGATCGCTCCTTCACGTTTATCACCAAAACTCCGCCCGCGTCCGTTCT
Organism: uncultured Smithella sp.; assembly: GCA_964460865.1. GTDB lineage: Bacteria > Desulfobacterota > Syntrophia > Syntrophales > Smithellaceae > UBA8904. The sequence goes on from CAYWRV010000248.1 coordinate 1,112, forward strand.
GCTCAAACAGGCGGCCAAAGTCGCCAAGGGGGCTGCGGACCCGAAGAGGGAAAAAGTAGGCTCTGTCACCGCCAAGCAGATTAAGGAAATCGCCCAGCTCAAATTCAATGATCTGAACGCCATCGATATTGAAGGCGCCATTCGGATTGTTGCCGGCACGGCAAAATCCATGGGGATAGAAATAACAGGTTAATAAAACGAGGTTTTTATCATGTTAAGAAGAGGCAAACGCATTAGAGCGGCAAGGGCTAAGGTAGAGCCGACGAAACGCTACACGCTCAAAGAGGCTACGGAAATGGTTGTATCGATGCCGGGGGCCAAATTCGACGAGACGGTGGATGCGGCTGTCCGCCTGGGTGTTAATCCGGCTCATGCCGATCAGATGGTGCGCGGCAGTGTCGTCCTGCCCAACGGTTTGGGTAAGACGGTGCGCGTGCTGGTTTTTGCCAAGGGCGAAAAAGAGAAAGAGGCGCTTGATGCCGGGGCGGATTTTGTCGGCAGTGATGACGTCATTGAAAAAATCAAAGAAGGCTGGCTGGAATTCGATCGCGTGATCGCCACTCCGGACATGATGGGGGCGGTCGGCAAGATTGCGAAAATTCTCGGTCCGCGCGGACTGATGCCCAACCCCAAAGTGGGAACAGTGACTTTTGATGTCGCCAACGCCGTAAGAGAGCTCAAGGCGGGCAAAGTGGAATTCCGGGTGGAAAAAACCGGTATCGTGCATTCACCGGTGGGGAAAGTTTCCTTCGGGCCGGAAAAGTTAAGAGAAAACATCCATGCTCTTTTAGATGTGATTGTCAAACTTAAGCCCGCCTCCAGCAAGGGAACCTACATCAGGAGCATATCCATCTCCAGCACGATGAGTGCCGGGGTCAAAGTGGACCCTCTGGACATCAAGAGCGCCGGTTGATGATAGGAGAATAGCGGCGGATGGCAGGTCCCATGCCTTCCATGACGCTAGAATGGTAATTACATAGGTCGGAGACAGCAGGTACGGAAGTTTAAACGCCAAAGGGCCTGCCGAGACTCGTTGAGTAAAGCAGTTACTTATTCCGGATAATCTTTTTTCGGGAAACGGGTAGCGGTGTCAGGCGGATTAACCGTTTTCTTTTCTGTATGCGGCTGGATCTCAGGCCTCAGGTAAAATAACTACGAAAGGAGGCTGACAGTTTGGATCGAAAAACAAAGGAACAGATTGTGTCCGAGC
>CAYWRV010000249.1:0-2296 GCA_964460865.1 uncultured Smithella sp.
GGAAATGAGCCTTCTCGCGGATTTCCTCCTCCGTGTACACGCTGCCCGACAAATCAGGCCCCAGAGCGGCAAGCGCCGCAGCGTCCTGGGCCAACCTTGTCAGTAATTGCGCTTTCTCCCTGAGGTCGGCATCGATATAGGAGCTGGAAGGTGTCACACCCGGCTCCGCGCCTGCCTCACCGGTAAGATCCGGCTGTTCCTCAATGGTCGGGTCGTCGCCAGCAATCGCTTCATCGGTCGAGTCTTCCTGGGCGTCCGATGAGGTCAGCAGAGCGTCATCTGTGAGAGCATCCCCGCCCTCGCCTATCCCCTGCTCCGGGGATAGTTCGGCCTCGTCGGCAAGCACGTCTTCATCGCTGACCCAAACGACCTCTTCAAGAGCCTGGTCATTGGAAGTCGCGATTTCATCTTCCGGCGCATCCCCTTCGGCCTCGAGTGTTTCGACAATCTCTCCTTCAGGGAGGTCATCCCCTGCCGCAAGGCCTGATCCAGGTTCGTCTTCGGGGATGATTATTTCTTCGATTATTTCCTCCGCGTCGTCGGGCAGCGCATCTGAGGGAATCTCCTCAATACCCGGTCGAGCGTCGCCTTTTGCATCTCCTTCGGCCTCAAGTGTTTCGACGATCTCCCCTTCAGGAAGGTCATCCCCTGCTGCGAGGCCTGATTCAGTTTCAGCTTCAGGGATGATTATTTCTTCGAGTATTTCCTCCGCGCCGGCGTCCGGCTCATCTGTTGGAATCTCTTCAATACCAGGTGGAGCGTCGCCTTTTGCATCCCCTTCGGCCTCGAGTGTTTCGACAATCTCCCCTTCAGGGAGGTCATCCCCTGCCGCGAGGCCTGATTCCGGTTCGTCTTCGGGGATGATTATTTCTTCGATTATTTCCTCCGCGTCGTCGGGCAGCGCATCTGAGGGAATCTCCTCAATACCCGGTCGAGCGTCAGCTATTGCATCCCCTTCGGCCTCGAGTGTTTCAACGATTTCGCCTTCAGAAAGATCATCCTCTGCCGCAAGGTCTGATTCGGGTGCATCTTCGGAAAAGAGGACTTCTTCGAGTATTTCCTCCGCATCGGCGACGCCTGCATCATCTTGGGAAACCTCCACGGCTTTAGCCTGATCCTCACGGGCGAGGGCATCCAGATTTTCACTGAGCTTGCCCATCATTTCTTTGATGGTAAAAATCTGAGCATCATCAAGGCCCGTGTTCCCCCCGTCAAGGACCTCGCCCACCAGATCCTCCACAGCGGCCATGATCTTGCCGATCTTGTTGCCGGCGCCAAGCTCCGTATCTGCCACGATATCCGAGACAGCCTTTGCCAGCTTTTGTGCCGCCCCAGCGGCGGAAGATTCCGGCCGGCTGTCCCCGCGGTCTTCAGGCGGCATCATCAGGCGGAAAATGTCTTTGAGCTCACCTGCCTGCTCGGCGGAGAGACCGCTTTCCGGATTGTCGATGGCCTCGGCAAGTATTTGGTCGAAGGCGGCCATTATTTTCGTGATTTTTTCGCGAGCGTCTGCCTGGCTGTCACCGAGCACCTGTTTGATCTCGGTAAAGGCCCGTTGCAATGAAATGCTGAGTTCTTTTTGCTGTGCCCCTTCCAACTCATGCGCGAGTCCGGTGAGGCCCTTATCTATTAGGGAAAGCTCATCATAAATGCCGCCGGGTCCGGTTTGGCCTCCGTCCCGATCGCCGAAACCATCGCCTTCAGTCCCCGAGAGTGCCCCGCTTTCGCCTGTGGCGCTTCGGGCGCCGCGAATGATGTCTTCCAGCGGTATCCCCAGCCTGCCGGTGATTTCACCCAGAGTGCTTTTAATCCGTTCGATTTCCTCTTGTGTATTAACGGTGTCGGAGCCTGATACGGCATTGGTAAGAATATCGCTTAGCGCGGTGAGGATGTCGCCAAGCTTGCTTTGGGTATCGATGCCTTTTTCCCTGAAGATATCCATAATGCCGGCCAGAGCTTTATCCTTGGCCTCATCGGAGATGGTAAAGGTGTTGGCAGGACCGATGACCAGCCCCTGCGGGTTTTCTCCTTCCGCGTAGAGTTTTTTCAGATCGGCATTGACGCTTGATTTCAGGCTGCTGAAATTTTTTCGTTTTGCTTTGATCTGGTCGGGATCGTCTCCCGTCTCCCAGATGACCTTGACCAGCTCTTCGGTGTCGATGGACTGAAGGGTTTCGACATCCGCTTCGCCGCTGTAAAAGGCGCGTATCGCCTGCAGCAGCCTGGCTTTCTGGGTTGTCCGGCTTTTGTAGCGAAGATTTTCAATCGCCTCGTCTATGTCCTGAAGCTTGATGAC
>CAYWRV010000250.1:0-2289 GCA_964460865.1 uncultured Smithella sp.
TAAATTATCGAGATTCGATAACATATTTACACTTCTATTAAAACATGATTTTTCCCGGCATCTGTGTTAGAGCCTCGATACAAGGCAAATGACTGAAAAGATATAGTTTATGAAAAATATTGCACTCGTCATACCCAAATTCGGACTCGTCGGTGGTGCCGAGCAGTTTGCCTCGGAATTGGCTGGCAGGCTCTCGGAAAACCCCGATTACCATTTCCAGGTTTTTGCCAACCGGTGGGAGACAGGCGGCCATCCTTTCTCGTTCTACAGGATCCCTATTATCACTTTTCCCAAATTCCTGACGACGATAAGTTTCGCTCGTTTCGTCCGGCGCAGGCTGCGACGTGATGATTTTTCACTGGTGCACACTCATGACAGAATCTTCGCTGCCGACATCTACACGCTTCACGGTGTACCCCACCGCTACTGGGTGAAGCATGTACGCAGAAAAAGGATGAGCCTGTTCGACCGCGCCACCGCCTGGGTTGAAAAAAAACTGGTTTATGAAGGGGGCTGCAAAAAGTTTATCGCTGTATCAGAGCTCACCAAAGAAATATTTCTGCGCGAATATGATGTTGAAGAGGAGCGCGTCGAGGTAATTCATCCTGGTGTGAATTTATCCCGTTATGACAACAAGGCCAAAGACCTGATACGCCACGCAGCCAGACAGAGATGGAAGATCGGCGACAACGATTTTGCCGTTATTTTCGCTTCCATGAACTTTGAATTGAAAGGACTGGATCATATCATCCATTCGCTGGCAAAACTACGAGCTGAGGGGGCAAAAGTAAAACTCATTGTCGCGGGTAAAGGGAACGTCAAAAAATACCAAAATATCGCACAAAAAGCACAAATGTCGGACAACATTGTATTCACCGGTGTACTGCCCGCTGATCAACTGGTGAACCTATACCTGTCCGGCGACATATATATGATGCTTTCCGGATTCGACACCTTCGGCATGGTCGTCCCGGAAGCCATGGCGGCGGGCCTGCCGGTCGTCATCTCCGACCGCGTCGGGGCAAAAGATCTGGTGCGTGAGGGCGAAAACGGCTTTGTCATTGAAAATCCCTCCGACTACGAATATCTCGCCTCTCGCGTCAAAATTCTTATGGACAAAACAAGGCACAAATCCATGTCCGCCGCCGCCCGTGAAACGGCTCTGGGCAATTCCTGGGAAAAAACAACAGACCGCTACCGGGAAATATATGCCCAAATCCTCGACACGAAGACAAGTAAGAGATGAAACCATGAAGGTAATAAATCAACCGGACTACATACTCCCCCCCGATGTCAAAAAAATTCTGCTCATCCAACTTGGTGACATAGGTGACGTAGTATGGACAACACCCGTAATCAGGGCTGTGAAAGAAAGCATTCCGGATGCGCAAGTTTCCGTATTGGTGCGGGCAGGGTTCGGCGGCCTGCTGGAGGGCGACCCGGCCATCAAAGAGGTTTTTGAAACAAAGCAAAGCGGGGGAAACCTCTTGTCACGGGCAGCCGGACAACTGGTTTTTTTTAAAAGTATCAGAGCGTGTCGCTTCGATATGGCGATTGACCTGCGCCTGGGAGACAGGGGCGCATTCTTGTCGTTACTGTCCGGATCGAGATACCGCCTTACCAAGCACCATCCCGAAGGTGTTCCGTCATGGCGGAAATATTTTTTTACGCACGCGGTGACGTCCCGGCCCCGTCATGGCACATACGGTGCGGCAGAGCAAAGCCTGTCTTTTTTAAGGGGGGTAGGCATCGACACACACGATGTAACCCCGCGACTATGTGTAACGGATGCCGTCAAAGAAAGAGTCCGTAAAATTCTCGCTGAAGAAAAAGCCGACCCGGCGATACCGCCTGTCACGATCAACTTTTTTTCCCGCTGGCCCTACAAGGAATGGGGAGGCCAAAAATGGATTGAAGTCATCAACTGGCTGGGGCGGGAATTTTCCATTCCCGTCATCATCATCGGCTCGGCCCAGGAGAGATCCAAAGCCGAAGAACTCATCAGTCAGTGCCGCGGGCAGGTCTTCAACCTTGCCGGCCGCACGACACTTGCGGAACTGGCAGGACTTTTGTCCCTCTCCCGTCTGCATGCGGGCGTGGACAGCGCCGCACCGCATATTGCAGCTGCCACCTGTACCCCGACGGTCACGATTTACGGACCGACGTCCTGGAAAGATTGGGCTCCCATAGGAAGTAAAAACAAAGTGGTGGTACCGGACATGGATTGCGTCCCCTGCTTTAAAAAAGGATGTGACAACAGCGGGCGCAGCCTGTGTCTGGAGGCGCTGG
>CAYWRV010000251.1:0-2234 GCA_964460865.1 uncultured Smithella sp.
CCGAAGCCGGGAAGGCAGCCGAAGGCGAAAAAAAGATGGAATCCTATCTTCTGCTGGCCAATCTCTACCTGATGAGCCGGGACCTGCATAATGCTGAAGAGGCGCTCAAAAATGCGGTGGGCTTTGATGATAAGTCGCAAAGGGCAAGGTTGACGCTGGCCGATTTTTATCTTCAGACCGGCCAGAAGGACCTTGCCGGGCAACAATACCTGCAAGCGGTCCAAAACGCGCCCAGGGACGCGCATGTTTATACAAAGCTTGCCAATTTCTACGTTGCGACAGACAACCTGGAAGAGGCACAAAAGCAGCTCCTGAAGATGGTCGAGCTGTCACCGAAAGATGCTTCTGCACGCCTCCAGCTGGGTGATTTTTATCTGTTGTGGCACAAAAAAGACAAAGCCGAAGAGGCTTTCAAAGAGGCGGAAAAAAAAGACGGGAAGAACATTGTCGTTTTGGCGAAACTGGCTGATTTTTACTTGAATGAAAAAAAATACGATGAAGCGGCCAGCTACACTGATAAGATATTGAAGATAAATCCCCAAAGCCACGAGGGAATCTTTTTGAAAGGAAGGATCCATTTATCCAAAAACGAATTCGACGCTGCTCTTAATCTGTTCCGAAACTATATAAAAGACAATCCCCAGTCGGCGCAGGCCCGTTATTTTGCAGCGATGGCTCATTCAGGCACAAGGAACCTGCAACAGGCTAAAGCCGAGCTGGCAGAGGCTATTAATTTAAACCCGAAATGGGAGCAGCCCAGACTAGCCATGGCCGCCATCAATCTCCAGGAAGGCAATGCCTCCGAAGCGATAGATAATCTCAAGGAAATTATCGCTCTCCGTCCGTCACATACTCAGGCGCGGCTGCTTCTGGGAGATGCATACCTGCTGCAAAGAAATCTGGGTGCCGCCTCGGCTGAATATGAAGCCGCCATCAGAAATTCACCCGCCAGCGCGGCCGCATATATCCAGTTGGGTAAAGTTTTCATACTGCAACACAGACAGGACGAGGCGCTTGGTCAGTTTGAAAAGGCTCTGTCGTTGCAGCCCGACAGCGTAAGCGCACTGGGACTCATTTCCGCCATCTATCTCAATAGAAAAGAACCGGACAATGCCATCGCCCGCGTGAAGCAGCAGATTCAGGCCTCTTCCGACCATCCTGTTTTTCACGGCATGCTCGGAGGGCTGTATGAGAACAAAAAAGATCTGGCGAGCGCTGAGACTTATCTGAAAAAAGCCATTGAGCTTGATCCGAACAACCCCTCATTGCAAATCCAGCTGGGCGATTTTTACATGAGGCACCGTCTGACCGATCAGGCCAAAAACAGCTATAAAGCTACCATTGAAAAAGAGCCCAAGGCCCTGCGGGCGCTGATGGGGCTGGGTATGATCTACGAACGGGAACAAAATTACAGCAAGGCACGGGAATATTATGAAAAAGTCCTGACAATTAATCCGGACTTTGTCCCGGCGGCAAACAACCTTGCCTATATTTATGCCGAACATGGAGGCAATATCGATGTGGCATTAAATCTCGCCCAGAAAGCAAGGGAAAGGATGCCGCAAGACGCCAATGTGGCCGATACGCTGGGCTGGATATACTATCGTAAAAACGTTTTCAGTACGGCGATTACCTATTTGAAAGAGGCGGCCGACAAACTGCCCGAACAGCCGGTGGTGCGGTATCACCTGGGGATGGCCTACCATAAAAACGGCAACCGCGATCTGGCCAGGCAGGAATTAACCAAAGCCCTGTCCATCAGCAAAGAATTTGACGGGGCGGATGAGGCGAAAAAGACGCTGGAGAGCCTCTGAGTTTGTTGGTAGATAGCACCCGGGAGCGGACGGTATCCACAATCCCCCTTTACCTCTACTCCCGGGGCCTCCAACCCTCTAAACCTCCAATCCTCTAATCCTCTAACCTTCTCGCGACGGTATTGTTTCTCGGAAATCTTATATAGGGACCGACTCTCGAGTTAATGTTTTTGCCTGTCCCGTCGTAATTGAGGGTGACAACAGGGACGCCCGTATATTCTTCAATGCGTGATGCCATCGCCTCCGTCACGAGGCCTGCGCAACAGAAAGCCGGATTGGTCTGCACGAAAAGAGCCAGATCCGGGTGGTGTTGCATAAGAGACGCTATCTTCAGCAGATTGTCGGCGGACTCACCGTAGTGTTGCACGGTAACGTCGAAATGCTCGTAGATTTTCCTGTAGTCTATATCACTGGCCAGAG
>CAYWRV010000252.1:0-2172 GCA_964460865.1 uncultured Smithella sp.
ACGCGTGGAGGCGCGGATCAGATTGTGCTTCATACAGGGGTTGAACTGCAATTTTAATCTCCCGCTACGGCGGAGGCAAATGCGAACCGTCTCCGCTGTAAGTATTGTATGCGCGGCGGCCTATGCGGTATAAAAAAAAGCCCCGCCCTTGTCAATGAGATTGTCGGAAATAACTCCAAAACCGCGCCGGGTTTAAATATGAGGTTTTTTATTCCTCGGGGCCCATGCCCGCATGGCGCGCGCTTTTCATTTCGGCGAGTTTTTCTTTGTCCAGATAGTATTTCCCCTCTGGTGTCTTGTGTACCAGGCCGTCGGTCATCAGAAGGTGCAGGGCCTTGGGCCGCAGATTACCGGTACCGACACGGAAAAAGTTCTGCCTCTCATCCTGCAGCCTGATGGCCCGGGACGCCTTGAGAGCCCCCTCTCTTTCGAGCTCGGCGATGATTTTAAAGCAGACCCGCCTCAGGCCCAGGCCGGTGATGTACATGACCACGACGACAAAAACGACGAACGCGGCCGCCAAAGCAAGTATTTGCAGATAAACCGGCATTTTTGTCTGTGTCCCTTCCGGTTGTTTTTTATTTCAGGGCCGGGTCCCGGCCCGCTTCAGATAAATTTCACTTCGCTTGTCGCCGCAGTCATTACAAGACAGCGTTCGATATTGGAGGCGGTATCCGCCGGGCTCACAAAGAAACCAGGCCGTCCCGGCTGGTATCCGTTTGTGGTGCCGATCATCAGTTCCCCGTCCTTGAATTTCACCTGAATTTTACGGCCGGCCACGGGCTTGCCCGGTTCAAATTCCTGGCGGTCCTTATAGTCGGGATTGCCGTCAAATTCCTTCACGAAAAAAACCGCCTTCACGTCCGCCAGGTGAGCCTCCACCGGCCTTGCGCCCTGAGGGGCGTCCACGGGCAGTATGTGAAAGCTTTGCTTGTTGGGGAAAAAATCAGCCGTAACGCCTTTCTGAACACGGCCGTCTGCATAACGGATAACAATTTTGTTTTGCATAACAGCTCCTTTTGTTGGTTTTACTGATGCAACAACTTTCCCTCTTCGGCGCTTCGCCGGATCAGGAATACTTTTTGCCCGTTATTTCTTCAATCCTTATACCAACAACGACGACTTTGTCCAGCTCCCGGGGCGAATAACCGCCCCCCGCTTCAGGTGCGTATTTTTTCATCAACAAATCCAGGATGGCTGCTTTTTCACTGTTGTCGTGGACAAAAAAAGCCTCACCCCGGCCGATCACGCTTTTGTACACCACACTGCAGGCACACGGGGAGGTGCCGCAAATAATGCCTCCTTCAATATCCGTCTCAAAGCAGACGGACGGATTTATTTTCAGGATGTCGATTTTTTTCCCGGCGGCCGCCGAATGGAAATAAAGATGCCCGCCGCACACGGCGAAGCTCACCGGCACCACATATGGCTGCCTCCCACAGGCGAGCCCCAGACGGCAGACCCGGGCCTCCTGCAATATGAGGTCTATTTCGGCCGGATCTGTAATTTCTCTTTCCGCACGGCGCATCCGGTAATTTCCCTCCCGTAAAAACTCAAGATTTCTTGGCATGTTTGAAGAAGTTGTGATAAAAAACCTGAAATTTCCGGCCGGTTTGGCTTTTGACCGGCCACGACAGGCTTTTAGCTCACAAGCGTCAAAAAGTCGATTTTTTTATCATACATGTCTGAAAGTTGAGATTATGGGAAACGTAAACAGCCGGGCGATCGGAGTTTTTGATTCAGGAATCGGCGGACTCACGGTCGTACGCGCCTTGATGGAGCGCCTCCCTTTTGAGAACATCATCTACTTCGGTGATACGGCGCGCGTTCCCTACGGCATTAAATCCGTCGGGACGATAAATCACTACGCGACGCAAATAACGGAGTTCCTGGTCAAAAAAGAGGTCAAGCTCCTGATTGTCGCCTGCAACACGATGGCGGCGGTGGCCCTCGGGGCGATCAGGGAAATATCCCCTGTCCCGGTTTTGGAAGTAATCGGTGCAGGGGCGGCCGCCGCAGTGGCGCAGACAAAAAACAAGGCGATAGGTATCATCGGAACACCCGCGACCGTCAACTCCAATGCGTATGCACGCGCCATCCACAGCATCGAACGTAACATACGCGTTTTTTCCCGGGCCTGTCCGCTTTTTGTGCCGCTCGTGGAAGAAGGCT
>CAYWRV010000253.1:0-2162 GCA_964460865.1 uncultured Smithella sp.
TGTGCCAGATGGATCAGCTCTTCAATTGCTCTGAAGGCATCATCGAATTTCTTTTCATTATATACCAATGGCTCATATTTATTGATTCTGTATTCAAAGTCAGGCTTCCCCGTTTGTTCAATGAGTCGGTCCCTGTCGCTCCAGCCCAGAACAAGCCCCTCATGACTCAGGGGGAACGCCGCCTTCAAATCCTGCCTGAACACTCTTTTTTTCCATAGCGACAATTCGAGGCGTTCGGGTTTTCGAAAAAAATATGTGAAGAATATTTTCAGACGTCCCGGTCCTTCCGCCTCCGGATGCATAATCCTGATTAGGTTGTTTTCCGCCTCCGGACGTGAACGGTTAAAGCAAAAGTCATCCAGTCCGATCACGACATATTTAATTTTCATTCCTTTTTTCAGAAAAGCCTTCAGAATGGCCAGATGCTGGGCCGGTAATCCCAAACTGTAGGACATGTTGTAAAATTTACCCGCCGCTATCTTGGAGACGTCAAGCTGGGAGGTGCGCGACGACCCGAAAAGGAAAGAATCAAATTCACCCGGACGGCGAAATACATATTCTGGATTGAATATGTTCTGATTGATGCCGTTCGGATAAACAGTTTGTTGAATTTTCTTTTTGCCGGAGAACAGGCTAAGACGCACGGCGTGATGATCGACAATGAGATTCAGGCCCATAACGAGAGAGGCTAGAGTGATTGTTAAAATTAACATTGCCGACAGCCATTTTATGTGTGTCATACTTTCTTCTCACGCCTAAAAATTAAAATACAAAAATGAGCTTGTCCGGTTCAGTAAAAGTAGCCCCAGGGTCAGCATCAATGCGGTCCACGTAGCATTTTTCCATGTCGGGACAAATTGCCCGAGATAATAATTTGAATTTTTCAAAAACAGCACGACCGGGATAAGCAAAATGCACAGAAAGTATTCCATTGGTTCAACCTCGGGAAGATGGGCTCGCCAATGGCCGAACTGGACGCCCAAAGCGGTCATTTTCTGCCAGAAGGCGCTCCCCGCGAGGTTTGGAGAGACAAGCACTCCGTTCAGCCCGGCCATACCTTTCAATATCCTTAAGGCATCGCCGATACTCGAGGCGCGGAAAAAAACCCATGCCGCATTGAGGAAGTTGAATGTGATAAGCCAGGCCGGGATTTTCGGCAGTGACAGGCCTGTTTTCATCCAGAGGCGATGAAGGCAAAGTGCCGCGCCATGCAGAAAACCCCAGAACACGAATGTCCAGGCCGCGCCGTGCCAGAGTCCGCCGATTAAAAAAGTCAATAGCAAATTGACATAGAGTCTCATTTCGCCTGCGCGATTGCCTCCCAGCGGAATATAAATATAGTCGCGCAGGAATCTGGACAGTGTGATGTGCCAGCGGCGCCAGAACTCGCGGATATCCAGTGACTTGTAAGGCGAGTTGAAATTTGCCGGCAGTTCGATATTGAAAATCAGGGCAACTCCGATGGCCATATCGGTATAGCCGCTGAAGTCAAAATACAACTGCATCGTGTAAGACAAACTGGTGAGCCACGCCTCGGTGAAGGTGAGGTTTCCCGTGGCGGCAAAACCGCCGTCGGCGATAACCGCCAGCGTATCGGCAATGGCGGCTTTTTTGAATAGTCCCATCGAAAAAATAAACAGACCCCGGCAGACATTGGAAAGATTAAATATCCCGACCTTTTCTGATTTGAATTGAGGAATTATTTCCGAATGGTAGGCGATAGGCCCCGATATCACATAGGGGAAGAAAGTTACATAAAGGCAGTAGTTGAAGAAATCATAGCGGTACCCTCCCCGGCGATAGATATCCGTCAGCCAGGCAATCTGCATGAAGGTGTAAAAACTGATGCCCAGTGGCAGTAAAAGATCGAGTCTGGGCATCTCTGTGGCAAAAACGGCATTAATATTTTCGATAAAGAAATTGCTGTATTTAAAAAAACCCAGATACAGAATATTGAAGGCGATTGCTGAGGCGAAAACGATTCTTTTACTTTTCGGGTTTCTTTGAACCGCTGCGGATAAAAACGTGCCGTACAGGAAGTTGATTAAAACAGAAGCAAGCAGGACCAGCGAAAAATGCAGGTTCCAAAAAGACATAAAGCCAAACGAGGCGGCCAGAAGGAAAAGAAACGCCCACTTTGCCGATACATAGCGGTGCAGGAG
>CAYWRV010000254.1:0-2158 GCA_964460865.1 uncultured Smithella sp.
CTTTTTCCGAGGAGGAAAGGATCGCCCGGGACTACATCATTCAGGAAAAACCGGATCTCGTCGTGCTGGTACTCAATGCCTCCGCACTGGAACGCAGCCTTTATCTTCTGGCCGAAGTACTTCTTTTAGGACGCCCCGTGGTTGTGGCAATCAATATGCTGGATGTCGCCAAGGACCAGGGCACCGAGGTCAACGCCAAATCATTGCAGGATTCGCTGGGTATACCGGTGATTCCCATGGTCGCCAGACGCAACGTCGGCATAAAGGAGCTGGTGGAGCAGATTGTCGCCACCGCCTCAACGGAGGGGAACTACAAACATGAACTGCCGGCGGTTTCCGACGACCATATGGAGGTTTACCGCAACATACTGGAAATTGTCCGGCCTCACGTCACCTCGCCCTTCACGCCGGACTGGATGGCGATCAAATTGATGGAGGGAGACCCGGAAGCCTCCGCCATGGCCAAAATGATCATCCCGGAGGCAGGCTGGGAGGCGATACAGGAAACGCTTCTGCAACACGAAGACGCGCTGCATGCGGTCGTCAAGGGGCGTTATGACTGGATCGAAAAAATGACCCGCGCCTCCGTATCACATTTCAAAATGGGGCAGCTTGTCCTGACCGACCGCATCGACCATATACTGACACGCCCTGTTTTCGGAATTCCTATTCTTCTGGCCGTCATGGCGCTGGTGTTTTTCCTGACCTACAGCGTGGGAGTTCCCCTGCAAAACCTGATTGAGGACGGCATGCACAACCTTGCCCAATATGCCACCCCCTTGCTGGAAACATGGCCTGATTGGGTGCAGGGTCTTTTGATAAACGGTGTCATCGGCGGAGCCGGCTCCGTGTTGAGTTTTGTCCCGATCTTACTTATTTTTTTCGCCATTATGGCTTTTCTGGAAGACGTGGGTTACATGGCGCGGGCCGCTTTTGTGATGGATCGCATCATGCACCTGGTCGGTCTGCACGGGAAAAGTTTCATTCCCATGTGCCTGGGCTTTGGCTGTAATGTGCCGGCGGTGTTGGGCGCACGCATCATCGAAACGCGCAAAGCCCGGATGATTACCTTGCTTTTGATTCCTTTCGTTCCCTGCACCGCCCGTCTTGCCGTTCTGACTCTGGTGTCTGCCGCCATTTTCGGTGACAAGGCGGTTTTTGCCTCCTGGCTGATTGTGGCGCTCAACATCGCGGTTTTGGGCATCGTCGGCATGCTCGTCAACAAAACTCTCTGGAAACAGGACGCGCCTTTCATAATGGAGCTGCCGATTTATCACCGGCCGGACCTCCGGACGATAATGATCGCCATTCGCTCGAGGATCTGGGCCTTTATCCGTAAGGCAGGAACGGTGATTCTCGGTGTTTCCGTCATTATCTGGGTTATTTCCTACTTTCCCACAGGCACGGTAGAAGAAAGCTGGCTGGCATCGCTGGGCCGTCTGCTCGAGCCTCTGGGGGGGCCGCTGGGACTGGACTGGAAAATGATCACCGCCCTTTTCACCGGGTTGGTTGCAAAGGAAACGGTCGTGGCGACATTGGGCGTGTTGTATTCTGTGGGAGATCAGGGACTGGCCAGTGTCCTGCCGACGATCATGAACCACGCCTCGGCCGCCGCTTTTCTGGTGGTGATGATGCTTTTCATGCCGTGCGTCGCGACTATCGCCGTGCTGAAACAGGAAATGAACTCTAACAAATGGTTTTACGGAGCCATTCTCATGACGCTGGTCATTTCATACATAGGGGGAGTTGCAGCTTACCAGCTGGTCAGCCGGCTGGTGTAACCCCCGGTATTTGAAAAAAACTACTAAAATTGAGGCGCGGGCAGAACCCGCGCCTTTCTTGTTTTCGGATAAATCCTGCTCCCCTTCCCGTCAGCCGTGCATTTTCTCCAGCTCCATGATGCGGGCGCGCAGGGGGTCGGGAATATTTACCTTTACGTTATTGCGGTAATCGTAGGTCACAATGACACCCTCTCCGTCGGCAGCCAGTCTTTTGGTCTTCGTACTGAAAACCTCATAACCCATTACGAAGCGATCCGCCTCCATGCTTAAAATCTTGGTACCGGCAATTACCGTATCCGGGTATTGCAGCGGAAGTTTATAGCGGCACTCGGTGGAGGCGAGAATCGGCCCGATACCTGTCTCTTTTGTGTAGTTCA
>CAYWRV010000255.1:0-2157 GCA_964460865.1 uncultured Smithella sp.
ACGAAGAAACTTTCAACCGGATTATACAGCCGCGCCGGATCACTTTGATCCGGCGTGTTTTTATGATATGAAGCATTAATCAGAAACATTAAAAAGAGAGGTGTCTTGTCCATGTTAATCAAGAACAAAACATTGACGGTGAGAATGGTCATTTTACTTGTCCTCATCCTGTTGGTCATCGGGGGTGCTGTCGCATATTTTACCCGCCAGAAAGAATCGCCCGAGCTTGCCGAATACAGAAGCGTGGCACGGCATGTTTTGTCCACCCACAAAAAGAGTCATTGGCAGGAAAACACCTTTGCCGCCTGCACTTCAGAAGATTGCAAAACAGTTGAAGAAATCGCCAAAGAGGATAAAAAAGAAAAGCCGCAGGCTGCAGGGGATGATGAGCTCCTCACCATGTTCGAGGCCGATGTTCACGGCAACCTTGTCTTGAGTGAGAAAGCACGCCTCAACATTGAAAAACTATACGCACTAAATACGCCGGAAGAGCTTACGGAAAAGATGGAGAAACTATCCGGCATTCTGCCGGAGATGGCGTATCGCCAGGTCGGGAACCTTGTCGATTATTACGAGAAGTACACGGAAAACCTTATGACGGCCTACCCTCCAGAGGTTGAGCCGAAGTCGCTGGAGGATATGCTCGAGCGGTTCAGGGGCATGCACGATCTGCGTCTGGCCTATTTCGGCGCGGACGTGGCGACCGCTTTTTACGCAGCTGAAGAGAAAATCACACTGCAACTTCTGTATCTGATGGCGATTGAAAAAGACGAAAGCCTTTCACTCGATGAAAAAGCCCAGCGAGCCCAGCATCTTCTACAAACCAACCCGGAACTGGCCGCGGCTTATGACCCGGACCGTGAATAAATAATGAGTCCTGTCATACGGCCCCGGCTTCCCTGCAAAAATGAGCAAGGACCGGGGGCATAATGACCGGAAGGACGCAAAGAATTAACCGCCGTATTTAATAAAGGACGGCCGCCCAATTCCGCGAAGTGTCACTAAACTACCTCAAGTCCCTCTTTAGTAAAGCCGACTACGCGAATTGGAACGCCCGGTTCAGCCGTTCCGCGCATGATTACCGGCACAAGGAACTCCCTGAACCTGCCCATGCCGTCGGAAGCCAGCTCGCCGTGATCTCCGATGCTGATTTTGCATTCCCGGTCCACAACCGGCATCACGACAATTATGCCCGGGCCTTTGAGGCCCAGATAACGGCCGCGGCGAAAAACCGCGATGCGCTGCTCATTGGGCACCACGCGCATGGTAAAAGCCAAAAACAGCATAACTGCGACCGCAAATATTGTTTCCCATGAACCCATCTTCATAATATCCTTATTTTTTTTATGCCGGCTTTGTTGCGCGGAGTCAGCCATAAAGCAGCCGGCGAAGCTCTAGACGGCGGTTTCCGGATTACTGAAATTACGCACCTTAAAGAACCATCTGTTGCCGAAGCAAGCTACCTTTCCTCTGGAAAAAAATCAATTGAGATTACAAAAAAACGGCCCTGGTGTGATTAAAGTTGACGAAAGAAACTGCCCGTCACTGGTGGGCAGGGTTTGATTTCCATTGACACCTTCCTGAATTCTGTCAATATGAGCCGGTGACGAGTGCGTCAATTTCAGCATAGGAGGCAAGGCCATGCCTGTAAAAGAATGTGCGATTTGCGGATTTTCCAGCAGTGCGGAATTCGAAGACGATATTTGCCCATCCTGCGGGCAGACATTCTGGAAATGCCGCGAATGCGGATTTATACTGAAATCGCAGACAATCCCGGATGAGTGTCCATCCTGTTTCCGCAAATGCGAATTCAAAAATGTTACCTGCTATACGCCCGAATGCGGCGGCCCCGGAAACATTGACCGGACGTTGTAAAAATGGTTTTTTGAATGTTGGTGCAGCCCTTGTCTTGAAGGATTACGGATTATCCCTTGCCGGGAGGGTGCCCTCCCGGCAGGGATTTTAACACGGGCTTTCACGGCGCATGACAGCGGCGCCGCAATTAATTATTCAGAGTGCCGCCATCAAAGCTCCCAGACGGCGCGCGCACCTTCTTCCGTCGCCTCGATGATTCTACGCGGGCTTTGCGCGTCACCGACCAGTGCATACTCTATCGACAGTTTATCCAAAACAGGCTGTAGATCGTTGACCGGTTTC
>CAYWRV010000256.1:0-2133 GCA_964460865.1 uncultured Smithella sp.
GCTTACCTCGGAGAGGAGGGAGCAGCCTAATGCTGAAAGTGAAAAATATCGAAACATGGTACGACCTGATCCGGGCCCTGCATGGCATTTCTTTTGAAATCAACGAAGGCGACATCGTCGCTCTTTTGGGTTCCAACGGTGCGGGAAAGACCACGACGCTCAAAACCATCATGCGTCTGTTTTATGACCTGAAGGAAGAGCAGCCGGAAAAAGGCACCATCGAATTTCTCGGCCAACGCATCGACCGTAAAGACACGGCCGATATCGTGCGCATGGGCATCAGCTATGTGCCGGAAGGACGAGAGGTCTTTCCGGAACTTACCGTAATGGAAAACATCATGATGGGCGCCTACACGCGCAAAGACCGGAAAAACATCAAAAACGATCTGGAAAACGTCTTCTCTCATTTTCCCATACTGAAATCACGAAGCAACCAGCAGGCGGGACTGATGAGCGGCGGCGAGCAGCAGATGCTGGCCATCGGCCGCGCGCTGATGAGCCGTCCCCGGCTGCTCATGCTTGATGAACCGTCTTTGGGACTGTCGCCTCTCCTGACACAGGAAATTTTCAACATCATAAAAAACATCAACGAAAAAGATAAGGTCACAATTTTTCTGGTGGAGCAAAACGTCAACATGGCGCTTAAATATTCAAATTTTGCCTACCTGCTGGAAAACGGCCGGATTGTCCGCGCCGACAAGCCGGAGGTTCTCAGAGAAGACGAGGACATCAAAGAATTTTATCTGGGAATCGTCACAGAGCAATCAGTCAAAGGCTACAAACGCTACCGCAGAAAAATCCGCTTCCGCTAAACCGGGGGTTCATTTCAGACAAGCTAAGGAGAAGACATGGTCCAGTCATTGGAAATAAAGACATTGCCCAAGGCGCTTTTGAACATGGCGGCCAGACAGCCTCATCGCATCGCCATGAGAAGAAAAGACTATGGTATCTGGCATGATATCACCTGGCAGGAATATCTCGAAAAGGTCAAATACGTCGCCTGCGGCCTGAACGCTCTGGGAGTGAAACACAAAGATCATGTGGCCATCATCGGAGAGAACAGGCCGGAGTGGCTCTATTCGGCGCTCGGCATTGTCTGCGCGGGCGGCGCCTGGGTGGGAGTCTATACGACCAACCCGGTGGCTGAATGCGAATATGTCGTGGGACATTCCGATGCAGTGGTTTACATCTGCGAAGACGAAGAACAACTCGACAAGGCGCTGGCTTTCCGCAAGAACACCCCTCTTTTGCGTAAACTCATTGTCTGGGAAATGGAAGGGCTCAAACATTTCGAAGACCCCATGTTCATGAGTTTTGACGAACTGCTGGAGCTGGGTAAACAAAAGGACCGTGAAAACCCCGAGCTGTTCAAGGAGCTCACCGAGATCGCCAAACCGGACGACATCGCCGGCATCATCTACACCTCCGGTACAACCGGACCGCCCAAAGGCGCGCTTCTGGCGCATGAAGGTTATCTGTGGATCGCCCAGTCCGCCGGTCAGGTCACCCCGGTCACTTCCGATGATGAGACCATCTCGTTTCTACCGCTCAACCACGTCTATGAGCAGATTTTCGACATCATGTACCATTTGACCTTCGGCCAGATCGTCAATTTCACCGAAAACACGGATACGGTCATGGCGGACATGATGGAGATTTCCCCGACTATGTTTCACGCCGTGCCCCGTATCTGGGAAAAATACCACTCCGGCATCGTGCTGAAAATGGCCGACGCCACCTGGTTGAAACGAACCCTATACAATATCGCTGTCAAAATAGGCACACGTTACAACAATATCGCGCTCCAAAAAAAGAAAGTCCCCCTGGGACTTGCCATTATGTACCACATCGCCTATTTCGTCATTTTCCGTAAGCTGAAAGAGCGCCTGGGTTTTGACCGCGTACGCGTGGGCGTCTCCGGCGCCGCCCCGATCTCGCATGAAATTTTAAAATTCTTTCAAAGCATCGGCATTCCCATCCGCGAAGGCTACGGCATGACCGAAACCACGGGCATCACGCATATGTCGAGTGAAATCGACTTTAAAGTGGGAACAGTCGGCCGCGCCATCCCCGGCACGGAAGTGAAAATCTCCGATGACGGCGAAATCGTCGTCAAACACCCGGGCATCTTCA
>CAYWRV010000257.1:0-2116 GCA_964460865.1 uncultured Smithella sp.
TTTCTATGTTCTTCCGTAATTCCCCCACTGTACACCGGGGTTCGTCGGTAGCGCCGGTTTGTGAGCCGTGCCGCCATGCCGCAAATTGGTGCCTGACGGATCGCTCGGCCTGTTGCCCCTTGCCCTCCAGCAATTTTTTCAGAATCGATTTGACTTCTTCTTCTGGCAGGGCATCGATCCACTCATCCAGCTCCACTGGCGAAATTTCCTCCTTCGGAACAGACGGACTGCCCATGCCGGCAGCCGCCAGCAGATCAGGGTCCACCTCCAGAAATTCGGCCAGCGCCTGCTGGCTCGCCGTCAGGTTTGCCAATCCGCTCACGGACAGCGGCACCATATCATCGTCATCAAACATTTCCCCGGCTACGGCCGGCAGCCAGCCTATGAACAGGCTGCGCAGGTCCCCGCGCAACAGTTCATCCCGCACCGGAGCCAAACGTGCCATCCAGCCGCGGCCGTCCTCCATGCCGAAGCGGTCGTAGTTTTTCGACTCCTCCAAAGTACAGGTAATGATCCAATGGGTCCTGGTGGCCTTGATATCCAACAGGTAAGGCACGGCCACGGCCTTTGCCGTTTCTTCGGTCAATGCCTCGATGGGCAGCCGCACCATGAAAATGGCCGTCATCCAGTTGGCCACATAAACATGGGCGTCGAAATAGCGCTGCATCAGCTTGTCGGGGTTGCCCTTGAAATCGCCCCAATTATATTCGTTACTGAAGCTGACCGGCGTAATTGTCGCCCGCGTTGAGAGTGCCCGGAGTTGTGCCATTTCATCCGTTGTTAGAGGCCGGTCGATAGCCAGAAATTCGTAATATTGATATTCGCTCATGGCATCCTTTGTATTAATAACGTTCGAAACATGGAATCATTCCCTTGATGAAAAAGTACCGACCATTCAGTTCCGCTATTGCTCTAATCCCGGGCATTGGTCAGGTTGACGATCAGCTTAGCCCTGGTCTCCTTATCCGACGGATTGATTTTTGCTTTCCTGCGTTTGCATTCACATAAATGGTGTCAAGCGGAGTTAAAGTATCAAACTGCCAGGCCTTGTCAAGGTGTTTGTCCGGTTATTTTGATGGTTTGCGCCGCATCTCCGGATGGTGGAGCTCTCCGGCAAGCTGACCAAGAAGGCAGCCTTGAGCTCGTTCAAACATCTCTGCTTGGCGCAACGGACTAATCATCTGGCCCCCTGTGGGAAGTAGCGTCATCATCGACCCAATCCTCCTCAGTGTAGGACATACCCTTACGGCCAGAAACTTTTCGTTCGGGCCCGGGCCGGTATGAGGGACAGCTTTTAGGGCCGTAGCAAAAGGTTTCGAACCGATACTGTATCTTTGACGGATTCCACTGATCGATGATTATTTCCACCGCCATCCGGCAGCCCCAGATGCAGCTTGTGCATTTGGTGTCGTAGGTCCGGGCGTCCAGGCGACGATGTCCACGGTTGCGGTAAGTTTCCAGGTTTGGAGGCACTCCACGGAAAGGAGGCCCGGTAGTAGTTTCAATATCTGCATTCTTTGCGACCTTGATCCCGCTGGTTTTGTAAAATGCCGCTGTTTCTTTCCTCGGATCATCGACCGGTGCGGTGTAACCGCACATTTCCATGCCTGCCTTAAACCGATGCTTTTCGTGTGCGGCTTTACCGACCGCAATCAGGAACTCGCCGGTCTTCCCACCGCAAGTTCCGTCAATGTTAAGCACATAGCCCAGGTAGCTGTGGGAGCGCTCATCGAAAGATCGCATGAGCCGTATGCGCGGCTGAATAGCCAAAACACGGCCAGACCAGGGCACCTTTTGCGAGCTTTCCCTTGGGCCAGTCATCAGTCTTCACCTGCCTCAGCTTCTTATGTTTTATCTCTGCTTAAGACTATATGTACGCTCTTCACTCTGCCCCAGGTATTTACTCAAACTGCACGAGTCCTGATAAGCCGAGGTCTTCAAGTATCTGCTTCAAATCTGTTTCGAAGGTTCTCTCGAGCTGCCGGTCGATGGTTACTGAAAAATCAATACCGATTTTAAGGTCTGTGCCGCTCCGTAACTTGGGTAAAATCCTGGTTCCAAGCCTGTTCCAGATTTCGGGCGGAACATCTCCATGAATCCGCAATGTTTTTGTGCC
>CAYWRV010000258.1:0-2085 GCA_964460865.1 uncultured Smithella sp.
GGGTCGAGCCATTCCATTTTGCTCATCTGTGTTGTAGTCCGGAAGCTGTGGACGATTGGATCGGCGGCATGCACGTCCGGGTCGCCGCAGACGGTTATCAGGCCGATACGTTTACCTCTCATTTTGGGGTAATATATTTTATGCCATTTCCATTCAGCGTCGAAAAATACACACCAGCGGTCCAGATAGGCTTTCATCTGAGCACTCATCGTCCAGAAGTAAACCGGCGTGCTGTGGATAATTGCGTAGGCTTCAAGGATCTTTTTCTGGATGTCTGCCATATCGTCTTTAGTGGCGCAGACCCCTGCACGGTTACATTTTTTACAGTCCTTGCAACCGGCAATAACTTTGCGGTCCAAAACGATTTTTTCGATTTCCGCTCCCGCCATCTTCGCGCCGGACAAAGCCTGATTAAGAAGAATGTCACTGTTACCTGCGATGCGTGCGCTGCCCATAATTCCCAGTACCTTCATATTGTCACTTCTCCTGTTTATTTTCTTTTCCATTATCATGAAAGGGGTATATTTAGTAGCAGCTATTTGGTCCACCGAATACCCTGATGTACGGCAAAAGCCGGTCTTCAGCGAAGGTGAACAATGCGGATGATCCAAAATCTATCTTTCAGAGGACAACATGGAAAATCGGCGCCACATTGTGTTATTACGGCGGTAATGAAATATACAAATGCTACCGGTTGTTCTTCGCATGGGGTAGAGGTGATGAGAGCTTGCAGGCGATGGTGGATGGTAAATAGTGGATAGGGGCTAGTCTGTGGCTCGTCGTTCATGGAGGGTTAGAAGATTAGAAGATTAGATGATTAGAAGATTAGAGGATTGGAGGGTTAGATGAATGGTGAATGGGGGATAGCCAATAGCCAATAGCTCGTGGTCAACGGCAACGTATTAAAAACCCCGCTCGCCCTGAGCCTGTCGAAGCCTGCCCTGAGCTTGTTGAAGGGTGAGCGGGTCAAAGGTCTAGCTGGTTAGTCTGGCCGTTCATGCTTCGACAGGCTCAGCACGAACGGGTAGAGGGGTTTTCCCGTTCATGGTTCGACAGGCTCACCACGAACGGGCAATAAAAAGCTCACCACGAACGGGTAATTGACCCTGCTTTAGGAAAGGATGGATCTCGTCCGCTCGCCCTGAGCCTGTCGAAGGGGTCGGGACTGTCGAGCATGTTCGTTCATGATTCGACAAGCCGAGCACGAACGGTTAGTGGGGGTCTCCCGTTCATGCTTCGACAGGCTCACCACGAGCGACGATAAAACTCAACTCCAACGGTCAATAAAGCACAAAGCGACGGGTAATTAGGCCGGCACCGGAGAACAAAGAAATATTATGTCCCATACCGACACTTTAAAAGAAAAGATTGCATCGGCTCCACGCGGGCCGGGTGTTTATCTCATGCTCGATGGGCAGGGCCGGGTTATTTATGTCGGCAAGGCCAATGACCTGAAAAACAGAGTCACTCAGTACTTCACCGGCAAGGATTCTCGTCCGATGGCCCCTTTTCTGATGGCGCGGGTGGGCGACATTGAATTCATCACCACCGCAACTCCGAAAGAAGCTCTGATTCTGGAGAACAATCTCATCAAAAAACATCGCCCCCGCTACAACGTGATTCTGCGCGATGACAAAACCTACTATCATCTGTCGCTGGATCCGGAGGAGAAATATCCGCGCCTGCAGTTGGTGCGAAGAAGGGGCAGGGGCAATGCTCTTTATTTCGGGCCGTATCCTTCGGGGACCGCCGCCAAGGAGACGCTCCGTTTTGTACAGCAGGTGTTTCCCTTGCGCACCTGCCGCGACCGTGATTTTCGCTTGAGAACCAGGCCCTGCCTTGAGTATCAGATCGGCAGGTGTCTGGCACCCTGTCAGGGACTGATTGATGAAGAGACCTACCGGACGCTTACACAAAACGCAGTTTCGTTTCTAATGGGCCGCCGCCGTGAACTGGTATCTGAATTGAGGCGGCAGATGCAGGAGGCGGCCGACGGGCTGAAATTCGAGGAAGCGGCGCGCCTGCGCGATCGGGTCACCGCGCTCGAGCATGCTTTGGAAAAGCAAAATGTGGATTGGGGCGACG
>CAYWRV010000259.1:0-2034 GCA_964460865.1 uncultured Smithella sp.
CCAGGAAGCTGGGTATCAGCCGGAACACGGTGAAGAAATACCTTGATGAACCGACACTGGCCATGAAAAAGCAAAGCGTATCCAGTCGTAAAAGCCATTTGGATGCCTATCGCGGCAATATTGAAGCATGGCTTATGGAAGACATGGATTATAAGGCCACGTGGATATATGATAATTTACGGCCGATGGGATTTGCCGGGAGTTATGAGATTGTAAAGAGAGCAGTCCATGGCATCAAGGTAAAGCGTCAGCAAATCGCCTATATGCGTTTTGAAACAGAGCCTGGGTGTCAGGCGCAGGTCGATTTTGGTGAATTCCAGATAGAAGAAGCCAGCGGCGCCATCCGGAAGATGTATCTGTTTGCGATGATTTTGGGCTATTCGCGGCGGATGTATGCGGAGTTTGTGGAACGTTGTGATTTGCCGACCTTTCTGGATTGTCATCTTCGGGCCTTTGAACACTTCGGCGGAGTTCCGCGAGAGATTCTCTACGACCGGATGAAGAATGTTTTTATTGGGAAGATTGCCGGGAAGAACAAGTTCAACGACACCCTGACGGGATTTGCCATCCACTATGGTTTCAGACCGCTCGTGGCCCCGGCGTATGCCGCCTGGGTGAAAGGCAAGGTAGAGCGCCCCTATTCATTTATCCGGGAAGGCTTCTGGCGGGGATACGGTTTTATCTGCCGGGAAACAGCCAATGAGGACCTTTGGCAATGGTTGCAGCTCAAAGACCGGCGGATTCACGGGACAACCCACGAGGTCATCGTGGAAAGATTCGAGCGGGAGAAGCCCCATTTACAGCCCCTGCCGCTGCAAGCTTTTGACACCTCCTGGCGGATTTATCGCAAGGTTTACAAAGACTGTACCGTCCGGTTTGAAGGCAACAGCTATGTCGTTCCCCATACTCTGGTGGGGAAAGATCTGGTTTTGCGGGTCAAGGACAAGGTAATGAGGATATTCGATAATGATCGTCTTATGGTCACGTATGACGTCCCTGAAGGCCAGGGGAACCTGATTCAGGACAAACGATTCTATGAAGCCCTGAGACAAGACCGTGAGATGAATCGGCGTAAATATGCGCATGGCAAAAACGGAAAAGGCCGGGCCAAATACACGATTAGTCCCATCAAGCCACTTTACGATATGGACGTGGAGATTCGGTCGCCGTATATTTATGACCGGACGATTGAGGAGGTGCGGCTATGAGCGACACCCTGATTCTTGATCGCATTCAGAACAGTCTGATTCGCTTGCGGCTTCCCCGAATGGGAGAAATCCTCGAAAGCGTGATGCAGGCGGCCCAGGAGAAGCAAAAAAGCTATCTGTCCTTTCTGGACGACCTTTTGGAAGAAGAGATTGCCTGCCGGGAACAGCGCCGCGTGGAGACATCCGTCAAGATCTCCGGTCTTCCTTTTATCAAAAGTATAGACGAGTTTGATTTTACCTTCCAACCGGGGCTGGATCGTCAGCGGGTTATGTCCCTGTTCGATCTTACGTTTATCCGTCAAAAAGGCAATGTGATCTTTCTGGGGCCTCCCGGCGTAGGGAAGACCCATCTGGCCGTTGCCTTGGCTCTTAAGGCCTGCCAGGCTGGAATGAGCATCTATTTTACCACGATGGAAGACCTGATTGGTAAATTGAAAAAAGATTGCGGCGCTGAACGGAAGGGCAGAGGCAGAAGTTACAATAAATCGGCGCTGGTGATTGTGGACGAGGTGGGTTACACGCCGATCAACCGGGAGGAATGTAATCTCTTTTTTCGGTTTATTGCCCACCGGTATGAAAAGGCCAGCACGATTATCACATCCAACAAGGCTTTTTCCGACTGGACTGAACTGTTTCAGGATCCGGTCATTGTAACGGCTTTTTTGGATCGTCTGCTGCATCATAGCGTGGTGATTAACATCAAGGGCAACAGTTACAGGCTGCGGGATAAAATCGGAAAGGCTGCCCCCGAAATGGGCCTATCCGAAAAAGCAGGTGGCTCACTTTTCACGACCGAAAATGGCTCAATTTTAAAAGACCGTTGACA
>CAYWRV010000260.1:0-2030 GCA_964460865.1 uncultured Smithella sp.
TCGACCGTTCCATCGAATACAACCACATGCTGGGCGAAGCGCACCAGTATTTACGACCGACACCGCTTTTGTCGTCGCTCATCGAGGGCTGTATCGACAAAGGCGCCGACGTCACCGGCGGCGGCGCCCGCTATAACAGCTCCGGCACGGCCATCGTCGGGCTGGCGGATGTAACGGATTCGCTCATGGTCATCAAAAAACTGGTTTATGATGAACGGAAGGTCACTTTCGCCGCGCTCAAGGAGGCGGTGGACGCAAATTTTGAAAATGACCCGGCGTTTCTGGCGCTCGTGCGGAAGAAAACGCCGCTTTTCGGCTCCGGCAGCGAAGAAGCGGTGGCCATGGCCAACCGGCTAGCAAAATGGGCGCACGACTACTACGACGGCATACCTCATTACCGCGGCGGGAAATACACGACCGGCTTCTGGTCGATGTCGCAGCACGTCGCCTTCGGCACTCTGTCGGGCGCTCTTCCATCGGGTCGGCTCAGGGGCAAGCCTTTCACGCCCGGCCTTACACCTCAGCCATTTGCCTCGCCGAGTCTTTTGGACAATATAAGAGACGTAGCCATGCTCGATCCGGTAAGCCTCAACAACAACATCGCCTTCAATGTCAAGGTCGTTCCTTCCGCATCAGACTCACAGGAAAAAACGGTTCATGACATGTTTTCCTACGTCAAAACCTATTTCGATCTGGGCGGCATGCAGATGCAGATGAACGCGGTCACTTCCGCCATGTTGAAAGACGCTATGGTTCACCCTGAAAACTACCGCAACCTGATCGTCAGGATCTCGGGCTACAACGCCTACTTTGTCACCCTCAACCGCGACATGCAGCTGGAGCTGATCGAGCGGGCGGAATACTCGATATAGGCGGCAGATGAGCCCCGCAAAGAAACCTCTCATCCTGGAAATCAAGGGCAACTCACTTGATGACGGCCCGGGCATCCGCTCCGTGGTCTTCTTCAAGGGTTGCCCTCTGACCTGTGTGTGGTGTCAGAATCCTGAAGGAAAATCGACACAGGCGGAAATAGCCTTTGACGCGAACGAATGTGTGCGCTGTGATGCCTGCCTGAAGGTATGCTCCCCGAAGGCCCTTTCCCGGCAAAACACCTATTTTATCGACCGCGCCCGCTGCACTCTTTGTTTTGATTGCACCGATGTGTGCCCCTCCGGCGCACTGGAACGTGTCGGCAGGCATATGTCGCCGGAGGAAATCATCGACGTAGTTCTGAAAGACAAGCCTTTTTTCGACACCTCGCAAGGGGGAGTCACTCTCTCCGGCGGCGAACCGACGTTGTTTACGGACTTTGCCGGGAAGCTCCTTTCCGGCCTGAAAAAACAAAACATCCACACACTCATCGAAACTTGCGGCCACTTTAACATGGAAGACTTTCGTTTGCGGCTGCTGCCTTACCTGGATATGATATATTTCGACCTGAAGCTGATGGATGATGGCCTGCACCGCCGCTACACCGGCGTCGGCAACAAGAGGATTCTTGACAACTTCAAAGAACTGGCCTCTCTCACCCGCGGCTCGTGTGTCACGCTGCTGCCCCGCGTGCCACTCATCCCCGGCATCACCGACACGGAGGATAACCTTCGGGCCATCGCCTATTTTCTGGTGCAAACGGGCATGCGCAAAGCCATGCTCATGAATTACAATCCGCTGTGGAAGGCCAAAACCGTCAAACTGGGCATTGATGAAACGGAGGCACAACAAAAAGGTTTAACCAAATGGATGAATACCCATCGTCTCAGCCAATGCCGTGAGGTCTTCATTTCGGCCGGTATAGAGCTGTGATGGGAATTTAGCAGCACCACGCGGGGTAACAAGATCGAGAAATTACATCCACTTGAGACATACAATTAAAAGGGGCCGTTATCCGGCCCCTTTTAAAAGGAGATACCTATCTCTAAAATACGAGCACTTTAATGTCAGGGAAGCCCATTAACTTCATGATGAAGTAGTTGATTCCCGACTTTGACAGCAACTTCTGATTTTGTCGTAAAAACATGAATAATATCAAC
>CAYWRV010000261.1:0-2014 GCA_964460865.1 uncultured Smithella sp.
TCGCCTCCGAGTCCCACACCGACGAGCACAAAAAGCTTCTTGGTGTGATCATCGAAGAGACCAACCGTCTCAACACTGTTGTGAGCAGATTTCTGGACTATGCGCGCCCCTTCCGTGCCGATATTCAGCCGCGTGACATAAACACCGTAATCCGCCGGGCCATCTCTGTCATCGCCGCCAACCGACCGGCTTCAGACATCACGATCATCGAAGATCTGCAAGAAGGCCTGCCCGCCGTCAAAATAGATGAACAGCAGTTCATACAGGTCATCATCAACATTGCCTTAAACGCCATTGAGGCCATGCCCGACGGAGGCACACTCACCTTCTCATCGCAAAAAGTCGAAACAGATGTGTCGGCAGCCGTGGAAATCACCGTCGGCGACACAGGTGCGGGCATCGAAGCGTCAGGACTCAAAAACATCTTCAAGCCCTTCTACACCACCAAGGACAGGGGTGTCGGGCTCGGTCTGGCAATCTGCCAAAAGATCATCAAGGAGCATGGCGGCTCCATCCGCGCCAGATCCCAGCCCGGCCGGGGAAGCGTTTTTTACATCCGCCTCGACACGGGCAGCTCAAATTAAATCCCCGCCTCTTGATTTAAACGGAAAGTCATAATAGTAGAAAAATATGGACAAAATACTGATCGTTGATGACGAAATAAATATGCAGCTGGTTCTGGAGGCCATGCTGAAAAAAGAAGGCTACGGGGTGGCCACAGCTTCCGACGGGTTGGAGGCGCTGCAGATGTTGAAGTCGGTTCCCGTTTCGGCGGTGATCACGGACTTGAAAATGCCGCGTATGGACGGCATGGAACTTCTCGACCGGATGAGTCGCGAATATCCGGATCTGCCGGTCATCATCATCACCGCCCACGGCACGGTGGCCACGGCCGTGGAGGCTCTCAAAAAAGGGGCGCTCGATTACATCACCAAACCCTTCGAGCTTGACGAGATCAAAAACGTCGTGGCCAAGGCGGTGAAAACCGGCAATCTGAAAAAAAACGAGTTTCTCCTGCCACCGGAAGACATCGAACGGGCGGGCATCATCGGGCAAAGCCGGACAATGCAGGAAATGTTCGATGCGATCGCGCGCGTCGCGCCCACGACCACCACAGTGCTGATTACAGGTGAAACAGGCACGGGGAAGGAATTGGTCGCCGAGGCCATTCACCGCAACTCGCCCAGAAAAAACAACCCGCTCATCAAGATAAACTGCGCGGCCATTGCGGAATCCCTCATGGAGAGCGAGCTTTTCGGCCACGAGAAGGGCTCTTTTACGGGTGCGGCCATCACCAAGCCGGGCAAATTCGAACTGGCCCACAAAGGCACTCTGTTTTTAGACGAGGTGGCGGAAATCCCGCGCGAAATGCAGGTCAAACTCCTGCGGGTCCTGCAGGAGCAGGAATTCGAGCGGATCGGCGGCCTGAAGACGATAAAGGTGGATGTACGCTTCATCGCCGCCACCAACAGAAATCTCACTCAAAGTGTCGAAGAGGGAAGTTTTCGCGAGGATCTGTTCTACCGCCTCAATGTCTTCCCCATCAACGTGCCGCCTCTGCGGGAAAGAACGGATGACATCCCCGTACTGGCCGATTATTTCATACAGAAAATCAATCAGAAGCTGGGGCTTGCCGTCACCGGCATGGACCCGGCAGTCAAAGACATGCTTCTGGAGCACCGCTGGCCGGGAAACATCCGCGAGCTGGAAAACCTGATGGAGCGGATGATGCTCATGGCCTCAACAAGCGTCATCACCGCCGCAGAGGTCCCCCAGGAATTCAAGGATGAGCTCGAAAAAAATGCCCTCGCTCCCGGAGAATTTGGCGACAAGCCCTTAAAAGACTTCATGCGCGCCCACATTGAAGAGGTGGAAAAGCAGATGATCATCAAGTGCCTTGAGGACCTCGACGGAAATGTCACCAAGGCGGCAAAGCAGATGGGCTTGAGCCGCAAGGGACTGCAGCTGAAAATGATCAAATACAATCTGCGCAAGGGCTCTTAAAAAAAGACGG
>CAYWRV010000262.1:0-2000 GCA_964460865.1 uncultured Smithella sp.
CGAGGCCTTTGTCCATTGCCTCTTTCGTGAAGGTCACATTGTTGTCGATGTAGTTGCGCAGGTACTGGGCATACTCTCCTTCGTAAGTTTCCGGGGGGATGCTTTTTTCTATCCCGGCAAAGATTCTGGCGATCTCTTTTTTATGCGACCGCTCCTCATCGGCGAGTTCGCCGAACAGCACCTTGGTGTCCTGATTCTGCACAAGCTGAATGGCGTATTGATAAAAATTAGCGCCGTTTTCATGAATCCTTTCAGCAAAATCTATTATTTCCCCGGCAGTAAAAACACTCATTTTAAACCTCCTTCAAGCTGCTTTTATTGTATTTGTTCAATTAAATTTTCCGAAAAGCTCCGGGCGGATTTTCCGTGCGGCCCGCTTTATCACCGCCTGGGCATCATGCTGTGAATTCTCATGCCGCTCGTGTCCCGTACGATATATGAGATGCAGCTTTTATGTCAACAGTTTTCGCTTCCGGGCATTTTCCCGCGGCACTGTTATCGCTTTTTACGGAAGATCAATTTCAGCGGAACCTTGTCGAAGCCGAATTCTTCGCGGATGCAATTGGCCAGATACCGTTCGTGAGAAAAGTGGACGCCTTCGGGCGAGGGGACGAAAAGGACAAAAGATGGTGGCTTGATGCCGGTCTGCGTTGCGTAGGAGACGCTCATGGACCTGTTATGGTAGCGCCCCATCGGGTTTTTTAAAAGCGCCCTTTCCACCAGATTGTTAAGAGGTGAGGTGTCAACCCTTTTGGTGTATTGGCTGTAAACTGAGTCGATGAGTTCAAATATTTTCGGGACCCGTTGACCGCTCACAGCCGAGACGAAAATTATGGGGGCGAAGTCCATGAATTTTATTTTTTCTTTGATGTCGGCGACGTATCTGCCGATGGTGGTGTTGTCCTTTTCTATTATATCCCACTTGTTGACCACGATGATGCAGGCCTTCCCCCGTTCGATGGCCAGTCCCGCGATCTTGGCATCCTGCTCGGTCATGCCCTCAGCGGCATCGATGAGCACCAGGGCGATGTCACAGCGGCTGATCGCTTTCAGGGCCTGGACGACACTGTATTTTTCCAGGGTCAGGCTGATTTTACTTTTTCTGCGGATTCCCGCCGTGTCAATGAGAAGATAGTGCCTGCCGCGCACTTTAACGCTGGTGTCCACCGCATCGCGGGTGGTGCCGGGCGTGGGATTGGCAATGCTTCTGGGGCTTCGGGAAATCAGGTTGACCAGCGATGACTTGCCGACATTGGGTTTACCGACGATGGCGACGGCAATCGTTGGCTGTTGTTCTTCGGTGCCGCCTTCTTGTACGGGAAAAGTTTCTGTAAGCTCGTCCATGAGTTCGTCAACGCCGGGACCGTGCTGGGCTGAGATGGGATAGAGCTTGTCGATGCCCAGGCGGTAGAACTCCGTAAGAAGATCTTCGTGGCGTGCCCCGTCAACCTTGTTGGCTGCATAAAAGACGCTTTTCCCCCTGACGCGCAGCTGGCGGGCTATTTCCATATCAGACGGAGTAAGCCCTTCGCGTCCGTCCATTAAAAAAATGATGGCATCCGCCTCTTCGATGGCCAGATTGGTCTGCTCGCGCATTTGTGTCAGAATGAGCTCATTGGCTGCCGGTTCAAACCCGCCGGTGTCGATGAGCGTAAAGGTTTTGCCTCCCCATCGGCAGTCTGCGTAGTTACGGTCGCGTGTCGCGCCTGGCTCGTCAATGACGATCGCTTTTTGCTTTCCCGTGATTCGGTTGAAAAGCGTGGATTTTCCCACATTGGGACGGCCGACGATAGCGATGAGCGGTTTTCCCTCCATGGTATCTCCTATTTTATCAGGCCGAATTCGCGCAGCTTTTTGTCGGAGGTGGTCCAGTCACGGCTCACGCGTACAAACAACTCCAGAAATACTTTCGCCCCGAAGAGCCGCTCCATCGCTTCTCTGGCCTCGGTGCCGATTTTTTTGAGCATCGCGCCTTTCCTGCCGATGAGAATCGCCTTTTG
>CAYWRV010000263.1:0-1973 GCA_964460865.1 uncultured Smithella sp.
GTAAAATACATTTGACATGTTTGTTTATTTGCTGTAAGCACAGCACTTACAAATGCCTGTGGCATGTTATTTGAACTGTATCTTCGTTTTCTGTGTGCAGTAGGCAACCTTGTTTATGACTACGACGGCGGCCCAAAGCCGCAAGCTGTGCACCGTTAACAAAATGGCACCCCCCCGCAAGAAGGAGGTACTTTATGTTGCAACGGCGGATTTCAGCATTAACAGGAATCATTTTATTTTTTTTATTATTCGGATTTAGCACAACAAGCCATGGCGCCCAATATACCGTAAAGGAAGGGGACAGCCTCGAGCGCATTTCCAGACATCTGGGTGTAAGCGTCGCTGAAATCAAGAAAGCAAACAATCTGGCAAGCGATAAAATTATTGTCGGTCAGATTATCTCATACCACGGTAAAGATGTTCCTCGTGTTGCCGCAGCTAAGAACACCCCTGCTTCGCCGCGTTCCTATACAGTGAAAAACGGCGACACTCTTTCCGCCATTGCCAGAAAGACTGGTGTGACGGTTAGACAAATTACGGAGCTAAACGATGTTTCACCCAAACGTCTGCGCCCCGGCCGCAAACTCATCCTGGAGGCGCCGCTGCAGAGGGCTGCTACCGACACCGATGAAGAGGCGATCCTGGCAGATGATGAAGAGGACGACTCAGATGTGGCCGCAACCGGTGATGAGCTGTGTGACGAAAGCGCAAACGAAGTCCTTTTGGGGAAGTGGGGCAGTACGGAAGAGAGAAAGCTGTTCGTCAAAGTGGCAACCGGTTTTCTGGGCGCTCCCTATCGTCTGGGGGGCGCGACAGTCAGAGGCATCGACTGTTCGGCTTTTGTCAGGAAAATGTATGAGTTTTTCGATATCGAGCTTCCCCGTACCGCCCGCGAACAATCGGCCGTCGGCGTTCGCGTAAAGCGTGATGACCTCGAAGAAGGCGATCTGGTATTTTTCCGCACCAAAAAACCCATCGGTCATGTAGGCATTTATATCGGTAACAATGAATTCGTCCACGCCTCCTATAAAGCCAAAGCTGTCCGCATCGATAGCCTGGACAGACCTTATTTCCAGAAAAGATTCCGGCACGCCGTGCGCGTCAAGGGGCTCGACGAGGAGGAAGGCACCTGATAGCTTTTTGACCTCGCCGTCACGTGTTTTTATAATTTAACACACCGGGACTGCGCCTGCCAGTAAGAGAAGCCGCGAGAACCTTCTGAACATTCCTGTGCTGTAATTGAATACCAGTTCCCAATAACCAGTTTTTATACCGCCACGATTCCGGGGGACAGATGATGGTGAATGGCGATTAGATCGTGGCTCGTGTCAGAAGAGGATTAGAGGATTGGAGGGTTGGAGGGGTAGATGAATGGTGGATAGCTGAAAGCTCATAGCTCATGGCTCGTAGTTCGTAGTTGATGGTAAATAGTAGATTGTGATTGGGCCCCCGCTCGTCCTGAGCCTGCCGAAGGGGATGAGCGGGGCTCGTCGAAGCCTGCCCTGAGCCTGTCGAAGGGGGGGAGCATATAAGCGGGGATATGATTAGCCGTTCATGGTTCGACAGGCTCACCACGAACGGTCAGTAAAAGCTCACCACGAACGGGCAATAATCTTTCATGAATGGATAATAGAGCTCAGCACGAACGGGCAATAAAGTGCTCAGCTTACCACTTCCTGTCCCCCGGCTGGCGGGGGTGGCCTGCTTTAGCAGGCCAGGGGTGGAAAGGAAGGCATTCAAAAAGGTGGGTAATTTGCCTATTCAAGTGCCGTGGTAATAATATCTCTACAAGCAATTAATGAAAAATTGTGCTATTTGATGCGGCGCGCCGATGTTCCGGCCGCACTTCAGCACTTAAAGAACGGAAAGTGATTTTAAATGATTTTTTAAAAAGGAAAAATAAATGGGTAAAAATATAATTGAAAAAATACTGGCCGCCCATCTGGTGACGGGAGACCTCACGCCAGGCAGCG
>CAYWRV010000264.1:0-1966 GCA_964460865.1 uncultured Smithella sp.
TCGAGGCCATCACCAGGTATTCACCGGCCAGATCGAGGTTCAACGATTTTATGATGTCCAGATAGTCCAGATACTGCCGGGTGATCAGGGCAATCGGGATATTGTAGATATCAATTTCGTTTTTTTTAATCAGATACAAAAGGAGATCCAGCGGCCCTTCGAAAATGTCCAGCTTGATGGCATAATCTGTCGTTTGCTCTTCGTTCATAAGCTTTCAGATTTTCACGGCTTCTCTTACTTCTTCCATTGTTTGCCGCGCGATGAGTGAGGCCTTGGCGTTTCCGTCTGCGATGATATCGTAGATCTCCTGTAAATGTTCCAGATAATAACTCATGCGTTCATGGATGGGAGCCAGCTCCTCCGAGATACGCGCGGCAAGCATTTTTTTACATTCTGTGCAGCCGATATCGGCGACACGGCAGGCCCGGTTGATTTCAGAGACTGTTTGGGGTGATGAATACAGGCCGTGGAAAGTAAAAACATTGCAGATATCCGGGTTCCCCGGATCCTTTTTCCTCATACGCTGCGGGTCGGTGAACATGGAGCTGATTTTCTGATGCAGCTTTTCGTCCCGGTCGGAAAGATAAATCGCATTATCATAAGATTTGCTCATTTTGCGGCCGTCAATACCCAACAGCTTGGGCACGTTCGTCAAAAGCGGCTCGGGGACGGGGAAGATCTCTTTTTGAAAAATGAAATTGAAGCGGCGGGCGATTTCACGGGTCAGCTCTATGTGGGGCAGCTGATCCACGCCCACCGGCACGCCGTAGGCCTTGTACATAATGATGTCCGCCGCCTGCAGGACGGGATAGCCCAAAAATCCCAAAGTAGAGAGGTCCTTCGAGGTCAGTTCCGCCAGCATCTCCTTGTAAGTTGGATTGCGTTGCAGCCATGCCAGCGGTGTGACCATCGACAAGAGCAAAAAAAGTTCCGCATGTTCTTTTACGGCCGACTGTACAAATAACGTGCTTTTGGCCGGGTCAAGGCCGGCAGCCAGCCAGTCGATGACCATGTTTATGCCGTTTTCATGGATAGACTCCGTCGATGCATATTCGCTGGTGATGGCATGCCAGTCCGCCACGAAATAAAAACAGTCGTAGTGGCCGCTGTTTTGAAGCTCCACCCAGTTACCGAGTGCTCCGTGCAAATTGCCCAGATGCAGCCTGCCGGTTGGTCTCATTCCGCTGAGAATTCTTTTAAGTGTCAATGAAAAAGCTCCTGTGAGTTTAGAGATAAATACACAAAGACCTCCGCTGATTGATGTTACACGGAGGCCTTAGTTTGAAAATGAAAATGGCGATACACTATTTCACTTTGTCGGTCAGGGTCTTGCCGGCTTTGAATTTCACGACTTTTTTCGCCGGAATTTTCATGGCCTTGCCGGTTTGAGGGTTGCGCCCCTGCCTGGCTTTTCTTTTTACCACCGAGAAAGTCCCGAATCCGACCAGCCCCAGCTTGCCTGTTTTTTTGAGCTCCCTGGTAACCGCACCCAGAAACGCGTCCAGTGCGCCGGCTGCCGCCGCCTTGGTAATGTCAGCCTCCTTCGCCATGACCCCGATCAATTCTGCCTTCGTCATTGTCCAATCCCCCTTTCATGAACTAAATATTCAACCGCCGACGGCGGCTATCGCGCTGCCTGAGGCTGGTTTGCCAAGCCCGTTTTGCTGCTGTTTTGGTCTCGCTTGAGTGTTTGGTAAGTGAAGCGCTATCCGCCTCAAACCGGCGCTACGCCTAACACAAAAGAAAATAACAAGCAAGAAAAAAGTAAAGGGCGCGCGCCGGCGGTTCGCAAACGCTGCTTATGGAAAGACTCCGGGTGTTGGAAGGTCAAGGTTGCCGCAGAGTCATAAAATCAAAAGTCAGGTCTGCTTTGAGGAGGGCAAAATAACTTGACCCCGAAACATTATTTATCCCAGAATCCGCAATAGGATAGAAATTCTATTGCGTAGCAATAGAGAATCTAATA
>CAYWRV010000265.1:0-1957 GCA_964460865.1 uncultured Smithella sp.
TTTATCTGTTTTTTCCGTCGTAAAAGGCCCGCTTCTCGCGTGATGTTTTTCATTTTTAATATCAACCGCTTGCCGGCAGGAGATGCCGGTTATTGTGAAAGTTGCGGTCATTTATTCCAATGTCATAAAAGCCTGCCCGGACGCCTCCGTTCCCTTGAATTACAAAAAATCCGGGATTGTAAATTCTGTCTTTTCGCGTGGCAGCTTCGAGGCGCCCCCCGGTAGTGAAAATAACCAGAAAAGAAAAAAATTTCGGTTAAATGAGCCGATAAAAAGCCGGTACGTCTTCTGCCGCATTGCCTTTGTTTAGTATTTTCATGTTAAAAACCAGGTCCAACCACAGTAATAAAAGATCAAAAACATCGTATTAGTAAACAATTGTAACACGTTAAATACAGCCCCCCCTTTTGGGGAGACAAAAAAAGTCCTTTTTGGCACGACAATTGATTAAGCGAAACAGTGTCTGTATAAAATTAATTATAAATACAGTAAAGCAAACTGGAGGAGATGATGAGAATTCAAAAATCGAAATCTTTAAGATCCACAACCGACGGACGCGCAAGCAGCAGCCGTATGCTGGCGGGTCACGAAGTCAACGAGGATGAGTACTTCTGTGGTAAGAAAAAATTCCATAATTTGCTCAACATTGAGAAAATGCGCTCCGAAAGGTCACAAAAACCACTTACATTAATGATCATAGACATATTCTCCCTCATGAAAGGACAGCATCCCCGGGATATACAAAGACAAATCAAGTCCGCACTGGATGCGTCGCTTGAGGAGTCGGACATCCGGGGCTGGTATAACTACAATGAAAAAATCGGCATTATTTTTGACGGAACAACCAAAGTGGATTCGGGACAAATCGGTGCAATTATCGAACAAATAAATGACAATTTATCAAAGACAATAGATTCCGGTTTGATAAACAAAATCAGTTTTTCTTTTCATGTCTACCCGAGTATGTAGGCAATCGTGCGGGATTGGCGGGCAAGCTTCAGTCATCTGTAGCTTTCCGGAGGGTTTTCAGATGTTCCCCGATAAAGCGCCAGATATCCTCTTTCCCTTTTCGCGTAATTGCGGAAAAAAGAATCATTTCCGTGTTTGGCGGCAGCGCCTTCCCGATTCGGGCACGTCTTGAGCTTATCTGGTTGTTGGAGAGCTTGTCGGTTTTGGTGAGGATGCATAAGTAAGGCAGCCGGTAATGTCCCAGCCACTCAAGAAGCGACAAGTCATCGTCGCCGGGATCGCGGCGGATATCGAGAACAACAATGACCAGCGCAAGGTTTTGCCGCTCGTGCAGATAGCTCTCGATCATTTCCCCCCATTGTTTTTTCGTGGAGCGTGAAACACGGGCAAAGCCGTATCCCGGCAAATCGACAAACGATATCGCGTCATTCACGGAGAAAAAATTTATCAGCTGCGTCCGCCCGGGCGTATTGCTCGTTTTTGCCAGCGCCCTGCGGTCCAGAAGCGCGTTTATCAGAGATGACTTGCCGACATTGGAGCGACCGGCAAACGCTATCTCCGGCATTACCGCCGGCGGGTACTGATCAGGCCACACGGCGCTTTTGATGAACATGGCATTCATTATTTTCATGGCGTCATCGCCGGAAGCGGAAAAACCCCGAAACATCGCAAGGCGCGTTTTTTAAACGGCTTCTTTAATCCCTCTCAAATGAAATTCCGTACTTGTCCAGCTTCCTTTCCAGCGTCGGCCTCGACACACCGAGTATTTCGCAGACTTCCCCTTTGTTTTTATCAGTTTCCCTGATGATCTTGCGGATATATCTTTCTTCCACCTGATCGAGTGTCAAAAATTTCCCCGGCTCGGGATGCTCGAAAATATCCGCCGTTGCTTCATCCGAGGAGGACGCAGACGGGTCATCTTTCCCGAGCTCCGGGAAATCATTGACCCCCAGCACCTGCCCCTTGGCCACGACAGCGGCTCGCACCA
>CAYWRV010000266.1:0-1952 GCA_964460865.1 uncultured Smithella sp.
ATCGGACGGCAAAAGTCGTTAAGGGAGGAAGGCGGTTTCGTTTCAGCGCGATTGTCGTGGTCGGAGACGGCCAGGGCATGGTCGGTGCGGGATTAGGCAAAGCGCATGAGGTTCCCGAAGCCATACGCAAGGGGATGGAAATGGCCAAAAAGAACATGACCAGGGTGGCGGTTACGGACAGAACAATCCCCCATGAAGTTCTCGGCAAATTCGGCGCGGGCAAGGTTCTGCTCAAACCAGCGTCGGAGGGGACGGGATTGATAGCCGGCGGGGCTGTCCGGGCCGTTTTAGAAGTTGCGGGCGTCCATAATGTTTTGACCAAATGTCTGGGCTCGCACAATCCTCATAATCTGGTCAAGGCCACGGTAGAGGGGCTGTGTCAGCTCAAAGATCCGGCGGAAATCGCCGCACGCCGCGGCAGGTAGGCAAACTGGCAAGGGGTATGAAAACAGTGGGCAAGACGTTAAAAGTAAAGATGGTTAAAAGTGTTATTGCGAGGCCGGAAAAACAAAAAAAAATTATGCGCGGTCTCGGCTTGAACAAACTCAACAGCACGGTTGAACTGCTGGACACGCCGGAAATTCGCGGTATGATCAATAAGGTGAGTCACCTGGTTTCCGTGGAGGAGATAAAGGAGTAATGCTTATGGATTTGAGTTCCCTCAAAGCGCCTGCCGGTGCGACCAGGAAAAGAAAGAGACTGGGGCGTGGCAATGCCTCCGGCCATGGTGGTACGTCCGGCAAGGGACATAAAGGGCAGAGATCACGATCAGGCGGCGGAGTGCGGGATGGTTTTGAAGGCGGCCAGATGCCCATGGCGCGCAGACTGCCGAAAAGGGGCTTCAGAAATCCTTTTCGTCAAAGCTATGTAGCAGTGAATCTGTCAGTCCTTTCGCGCGTATTTAAAAAGGATGACGTCATTGATGAGGCGGCTATTCTGGCCAGCGGCCTGGTAAAGAAAAAAAGAGATGGCATAAAAATCCTGGCCAAAGGTGAAATAAACTTTCCCGTGACTGTAAAAATGACAAAAATCAGCCTGTCGGCTAAAGCAAAAATTGCTGCCGCCGGCGGATCTGTCGAAGAGGTAATTTGAATTGTTAGAAGGACTGGGTGGCGTATCCAAAATTCCTGAACTGCAAAGAAGAATCCTCATCACGCTGCTTCTTCTTGCCGTATACCGCATAGGTGTCTTTATACCCACGCCTGGAATTGACAACACGGCTCTTTTGGCTTTTTTTGAGCACGCGCGCGGATCCATGATGGGCCTTATGGATCTTTTCACAGGCGGGGCGCTCAGTTCATTTTCCATTTTCGCCCTGGGGATCATGCCCTATATCACCTCGTCGATTATTCTGAGCCTGCTCACGGTAGCCATCCCGCATCTGGAGAAGCTCTCCAAGGAAGGCGAGAGCGGCCGTCGCAAGATCACTCAGTACACCCGATACGGAACGGTGGGACTGAGTATCATTCAGGGCTTCGGTATTGCCTGGGGACTGCAGCAGATGGCCAGTCCCACGGGAGCTCCCATTGTGTTGCATGCCGGCTGGGGTTTTATCATTATGACGATTATCACCCTGACCTCCGGGACGGCGTTTTTGATGTGGCTGGGTGAGACGATGACGGAAAAGGGGATAGGCAACGGTATATCCCTGATAATTTTTGCGGGAATTGTGTGCAGATTGCCTGCCGGCATCAGCAGGACTTGGAGCCTCTACTCGATGGGTGAAATTCATTTCCTCATGGTAGTTCTTTTGGGGATCTTCATGGTGGCGGTGATCGGTGCGATTGTTTATGTCGAGGCAGCGCAGAGGCGTATCCCCGTCCAGTATGCCAAAAGAATCGTCGGAAGGAAAATGTACGGCGGCCAGGCGACTCATCTGCCGTTGAAGATCAACTCTTCCGGTGTTATCCCGCCGATTTTCGCCTCATCGGTGATCATGTTTCCCGCGACGA
>CAYWRV010000267.1:0-1862 GCA_964460865.1 uncultured Smithella sp.
AGGCCCTGAAGGCTTTCGGGGAACTGATGGTGAAGGTCTCCGGTGAGGAAGGCACGATGATGTATTCGTTAAACCGTGACCAGGCCATTGCCAATATGCTGGTTGTTGTCGAACAGTACAAAGACAAAGAGGCGTTCGATTTTCACACCTCGACTGCGTACTTCAAGGAATTTTTCGCCGCATCGGCGGCCTTTATCGGCGGCCGGCCGGAAATGTCGATGCTGGAAGAAATAAAGAGCGTCTGAATCTGAGCCGGCTTGCGCCGATTAAAATCACGGCGCGAGGCAATCCCCCGTCTGCGCCCGGAGAAGCCGTGACTGAAACTCTTCTACCGGGGCGGTTCCTTCCGCCGGTGACCAGGGGGCGAATGAGGCAGGGGCCGCCGGATCATAGGGGCCCTTCTTCACTTCGAAAAAAACAGATCCTTCTTCCATGGGGATCCAGGTGTGATAAACATCGGCCGGTATTTCCAGGCAGACGATATCTCCGCCGCGACCGGCACGGATCCGGCTCGTCACCTTGCCGTTTTGATCAAAAATAAGTATATCGAAACTACCGCGCACGATGACGGCGAGCTCACTTTTCCCCTCATGGCGGTGCGGCCGGAAATAAGATGACGGCTCGGCCGCGATAAATAAACGCTGCAGGGGATCATCCGCCGATTCATGGATATTGTAATTGGCTCTGAGACGCGGCGAAGCGCCTGCCCGGGCGATGAGAGATGCAAGCATTTCTTCAGTCACAATTTTCACTTTGTTTACCTCCGCGCCGTTTATAATTGGGCGACACTATAGATAGCACAACCGGCACTCATGTCAATGGCGGGATAAGGCCCCCGCCGTCTTTGTGTCGGGCCATCCGGTGGCGCTAAATGCTTTTGTCTGCTTGCGGAAGATTAAAAAATTTGATAGCTTATTGAACATTTTGATCTC
The DNA here is from genome assembly GCA_964460865.1 of uncultured Smithella sp. GTDB lineage: Bacteria > Desulfobacterota > Syntrophia > Syntrophales > Smithellaceae > UBA8904. The sequence continues at coordinate 933 of CAYWRV010000267.1, forward strand.
GGCAAATTTTATATGAATAAAGGGGGGCGCACATGAAAAAGCACAAAAGCTTCATTCTTTTTACAGTAATGATTATGGCGCTGATATGGGCGGCGCCGTCCGCCATGGCGGATGACATTGTTTTCGGTTACACAGGCCCTTTGAGCGGGCCGGGAGCCGAATACGGTGAGGATTGTGTAAACGGCCTGGAAATGGCCATTGACGAAATCAATCAGCAAGGTGGTGTAGCTGTGAGAGGTAAAAATTACACTATCAGGCTGGAAAAAATGGACGACAAGGTAAGTCCGGAGCTGGCCGTGGCCAATGCACAAAAGCTGCGCAAAGATCACAAGGCGATTGCCGTTTTCAATCCGGTGGCCACGACGATCGTGCCGCTTATGAAAATCAATCAGGAGAAAAAAAACGAATTCATCATCATGGGCTACACCAGTGTACCCACCATGTCCATGATGGGCAACAAGCTTCTGGTCACCACGGCCGCGCCTTTCACTTTTTACATCGGGGTATATACGCAGATTGCCTGGGAAAAGGGCTGGCGCAAGGGCGCCATGGTTGTGGCCCAGGGAGCGTACGGTGAGGCGTGGCGCAAGCTTTTCTCCGATGCCTGGACGAAAAAGGGAGGGATTATTACCGCGGACAAGCCGGCCAATTATTACACGCGAACGGATTATGCCGTTCCGCTGACGGAAGCGCTGGCTACCGATCCCGACTTTATGCTCATCGGCGGGCCGTCCGCCACGACTGCTCTCATCATCGAGCAGGCGCGCGCGCGGGGTTTCGAGGGCGGCTTCCTCATGATCGATCAGGCCAAGCTCGACGCTGTACGCGGCGTCATGCAAAAGCCTCGGGAGATAGAAGGCTATAGCGGCGTGGGCATGGTCAACTCAACCGGCTACCCGGAGACAGAGACTGACACCAGGTAGTATATGG
>CAYWRV010000268.1:0-1794 GCA_964460865.1 uncultured Smithella sp.
TTATGTCCCTGTAATCATTGTGTTTCTTGTTAGATAGTGTCAAAGTCGGGAAAAACATGTATTTATTTAAAGATATTTACCAATAATTAGGTGACAGGAAAAAATATCCAGGGCAGCAACCAATTGACTTTATGTGAATAATGTTGGGACTCGATATAATTTGCAGTGCTCACCCCCACAGCGTGGAGCAATATTTTGGGACAACTTGCCGACCAGGGGATGATGTTGAAGTTAGCCGGAATTACATTTACCTTATACATGAGTGTATCGAAAGGAGATGATTTTATGAAAGCGAAAATGATTTCAATTTTAACTTTTCTACTCATCGCAACTTTTATTAGTTCATCGGCACAGGTCAGTTTGGCGGATTCTTCTGGAGGAAACAAAGCAATTATAAAGACTGTAGGCACGGGCAGCACCATTGACGAGGCGCGAAATGACGCAATAAGGCAGGCATTACAAGAGACGATGCAGCAACTTATTGTTGTAGACCGCATTATCAAAGACGATCAGATCATCCGTGACAAAATCATGAGCACGATGAACGGATATATTGAAGATTTCAAGGAGTTGTCTATCGAAAAAGAAGAGAATAATATAAAAATGATGGCGGAAGTAACGGTGTCACGCTCACGAATTGAAAATTTCATTGCACCCGGGAATGCTAATGTCGGTAATGTATCTGGGTCGGGACTTTTTGCAGAGTCACAACGTGAAATAGTGCAAAGGAAAGTGAGAGGAGAGATATTTGATAGACTGTTCAGGGGATTTCCCAGCGAGGTTATGGAAGTAAAAATAGATGCCATCAAACCGGATGTCCATGATCCTTCCGTCTTTAATCTTTTTGTTACCGTGTCCTATTCCAAATCTTGGATTAATGCTTTAATGAGTACTCTCGGAACATTACAAATTGCCGCATATCGAAAAACACCAAACGTTATACCTCCTGCACACACATTATTTACGATTGAATCTTCACCAGGAGGAATAAGAGATTTCACTAAATCAAATTATGGAGATCTATGGAGTGATATAAACCCAGCAGTTAACTATTTGCTTCCTCCGGGAACATATTTCTCCTTTATTCAGGAATCACTGTTAAAACAAAAAGTTGATGACGAAGCTTTACCTTTACATAATTGCTCATTGGGTAGCAGTGCGTATTGTTTGAGCTTAGGATTTGCCTTTGATATCCTCGATGAAAATGGAAAATCTGTCAAGTCTATTCCAAAGCAATGGTACATGAAAAGGAGAGGAGAAGGTCCCGGGTTTTATTTCGACACATCGAGCCCGCTTGGTAGGACATGGAACCAAAGTATTAATATAGCTCCCATGAAAATGAAATTGAAATTGCCGGCATCGGCATTCAATGTTGCTGCCGCAAAAAAAATTGTATTGTTTCCGTTTTTGACTCCCGCAAAACCCGTGTATTCTAAAGAGGTAGACCTTTTAGTTGATCATACCAATGCTGAAGACAGTTTAATAATGTCTGGTGGCTACCCGTCCCCTATTCGCAAGTTATCAGACAAAAAAACATCCATTTATGAATCCATGCCCGTTGTTATCGATATGTTATCAGACCAAAAAATATCCATTAAGGAACTCTATGACGGCCCGATGAAAAGAGCCGTCATCAGAGCAGGGTTTAGTGAAGATTAAACCACCAAGCCCGGAAATTACGGTTGGAGAAACTGGCTGTCAACACCCCTTCTTGCTTTAGGGGTGTATAAAAATCGGCCTTTAATAAGTTGAGTTCGGGTGTGGCACACTACCAATCTTTTTGCGGAGTTCTCT
>CAYWRV010000269.1:0-1787 GCA_964460865.1 uncultured Smithella sp.
CACGCAGATCTATTTTCGTAAATTCATCGTAGCTGATTTCCGGTTTGATGTCCGCAGGTGGCTTTGATTGTTCCTGCTGGGTTTCTTTTTTCAGTGTGACGCGCGGGAAAAGCGCCTCCGGGCGCTTCAGTTCGGCTCCGGCCGGAAGCGGCTCGGCTTCCCGGATGGTCTCCAGGCTGTATTTGATGCCCGTGTCCAGGCCGATTGTCTGAAGGATTTTTTCCGCGGCGTGCGGCATAAAAGGAGAAACCAAAATAGCCACGCATCTGAGGGCTTCCAGAAGCCGGTACATGATGGCGACAAGCCTGTCTTTATCGGCAGGGTTTTTGGCAAGCGTCCATGGTTCATTTGCCACAATGTATTTATTGGCAGAGCCGACAAGTTCCCAGATGGCCGCAAGCGCCCTGTGCAGCGACATATCGGCAAAGCAGGCCTCCACTTCCGTAACCGTTGTTTGCGCCAGTTCCTGCAGTTTGTTTTCGACGCCCTGAGCGGGCGGTGACGGTATTTTCCCGTCACAGTATTTTATGGCCATCGTGACCGTGCGGCTCACCAGATTACCCAGGTCATTGGCCAGATCGGAGTTGAGCCGCGCCACCAGCGCCTCTTCGGAGAAGGTGGAGTCCCGGCCGAAAACCATGTCACGCAGCAGGAAGTAGCGGAAGGTGTCCAGGCCGTATTTGTCTTTCAAATCCAGTGGCCGCACAACATTGCCGAGGCTTTTGGACATTTTTCCCTGGTCCATGTTCCAGTAACCGTGGACGTTCAGATGCTGATAGGGCGCGATACCGGCGGCGCGGAGCATGGTCGGCCAGTAGATGCCGTGCGGTTTCAGTATGTCCTTGGCGATGAGATGCTGGGCCCGGGGCCAGAATTTTTTAAATTTTTCACCGTCGGGATACCCGATGGCCGTCACATAATTTATTAGAGCGTCAAACCAGACATAAGTGACGTACTTTTCGTCAAACGGCAAAGTGATGCCCCACTCGAGCCTCGTTTTGGGTCGGGAGATGCACAGATCCTCGAGCGGCTCGCGCAAAAAGCCCAGCACCTCATTACGGTAACGCTCCGGGCGGATAAATTCGGGATTCTTCTGAATGTAGTCGATGAGCCAGTCCTGATACCTGCTCATGCGGAAAAAATAGTTGCTCTCTTTACGGTACTCCGGGACGGTCTGATGATCGGGACACTTGCCCTCCACCAGCTCTTTTTCGGTGTAAAACCGCTCGCAGCCCACACAGTAAAACCCTTCGTAGGAGCCGAAATAAATATCTCCCGCGTCGTAAACTTTCTGGAGTATATGGCGGACGGTTCGGATATGATCCTCGTCGGTGGTGCGGATGAAGTAATCATTGGTGATTGCCAGTTCGGGCCACAGCTGCCTGAACTGGGAGCTGATCCGGTCCGCATAGGCTTTGGGGCTGATTTGCGCCTGCCGGGCCGCCTCGGCGATTTTATCGCCGTGTTCGTCTGTCCCGGTCACGAAAAATGTTTCCCGCCCGATCATGCGTGCCCAGCGAGCCAGGGTGTCGGCGACAATCGTAGTATAGGCGTGCCCGATATGCGGCGACGCATTGACATAATAAATAGGAGTGGTGATGTAATATGGCGTGGTCATGACTATTTACTGCTCCTTAAGTGAGGGGACGATTTTTTTTGGCTGCCCGGCGGTTTTTTGCTGTCCGGGTTTGGGGGCTGCCTCGCCGGACTGCGCCGGTTTGGTGTCGCGAGCGGTCTTTTTCGCCTCGGCATAAACTTCATGTTCAAAGGAAAGGCAGCACATCAGC
>CAYWRV010000270.1:0-1770 GCA_964460865.1 uncultured Smithella sp.
TCGCCTGGTTGAGAGAAATCAAGGACATCACCACAATTATGATGAACCTGGCCGTCGTTGCGGGTGTTGTCATCGCCGCATTTTAAAGCGCATCTTTAATCCGCCGGTCCATATTCTCTGACATCACGAAAGACAATAAACATAGCCCCCGGTGAACCGGGGGCTATATCACAAGCGCAAGTCAATCACTGCACCCTCTAAGGGAAACGGTGATTCTCCAGGGGAAACGTCAACTCTCCATACTGTCGATAATAATTTCCGCTGCTATCGCCGCGCCTATCCCCGGCGCCACCGTACAGTTATTGCGGGCACTGCTGGCAAAATACTCCTTCATGTTCTCGGGGCTCGCCATCGGGTCATAATATTTCCCCAGGAGCCTCTCCTGAATGGCCGGGCAGTGCAGGCTGCCCAGCGCCGCCGCAAACCTGTCGAGAAACACCCTTGCCTGAAGGTAGGCAACCGGATTGTCGTGATTCATTATATCGGGGCTCGAAAAATACAGACCGAGGGCCAGAAGCCCCCCTGTGACCGGCCCGCAAATTCCTCCGGACATGGCGATGCCCGGGGCCGCGGCCAGCCCTCTCACTATTTCCATGTTCCCCAGGCCGAATTCCTCAAACAGGGCTGTGGCAGACCCTTTGGCGCAATTTCTCGTCAAATAGCAATATTCCTCCGCCCTCAGCCGGACACGCTCGACGACCGCGGACTTGTCTCGTTTCATTCGAGCCGGATCACAGGTTTTGCCGGCGGTGCCGTTTTGCACCAGATGAGCAAAGCGCGCCTCAATATCCGCCAAATTCCATTTGCGGGCGTTTACTTCCTCCAGCCGCGTATTTATATCGAACAACTCAGACATCTAAAAACACTCCTTTCCAATCAAGGGACGCATTGCAACATTAACGGGCCCGGACATGACTCATGATTTTTTTAGCGACCAGAACGGGCCGGTCTTTCCAATCTCCTGAAGTAATGTCAACCACTCGGCTGCATATTCGCGCATATGCGAAAAATAATCCCGGTCCAGCCGGCGCCGGAACATTTGTCCGGAAAATAACTTCATTAAATCAGGCAGGGCGAAGATGCCCTCCTCCGTACCTGTTTTGAACTGTGCCCAGTTTCGTAGATGTTCTTCCGACCGGAAGAATGTCATCGTCGCTCAGGCATAGCTCACATTTTCCCACCACCTGGCAAACGGCACGGCGACATAGCCGATTGTTTCCACAGGTTCAGCTTTTAAGATAACCCCGTCTTTGATCTCCAGATGAATCGGTTCACCGCAATCCAGACAGGGCGTGTCAATGACCACTGTTTTGCCGGGGAAGAGCCAGCAGACCGCCAGCGATTCAAAGGCTCATTGACCAAACCATTTCTGCTTGCCGTCGATCGTGATACGAAACTGAGTGGGCTGATTGTTAAACGGGGCGAAAGACGCGATAAAATCCGTCCCCGGTGCCAGCCATGCGGGGACCCTTTTGGCAATAAGCGCATGCAGAGTCTGCCTCCCCTCTTCCATGGAAACACCCAGTTCTTTGGCTATCTCCGTGTAATGAGGAGCCTGGCCGGATTCCACCATCCGGCTGGTGATGAAATGATAGGTTCGATCCATTACGCTTGGAAAAGTCATCGTCGCACCTCCTTCTTGAATTATCAAAAAAATCCCTGACCGGCCCAATGGTAACAAAACCAGCAAGTGTGTCAAGCGCGTCTTTGGGGCCTAGCCCATCTTCCGCAGTTCAAAAATGACAAAGCAATGATTACAGGCAGTTGCGA
>CAYWRV010000271.1:0-1754 GCA_964460865.1 uncultured Smithella sp.
ATTTCTCACCGCGGATCACGAAAAGTTTTTTCGACGCACGGGTGGAGTCGTATCTGCGCTGGAGCAAGGACAAGCCAAGGCGCGTGGAAATCGCCTTTTACGGGGGAAATTTCACGGGGCTGCCTGTGGGCATGCAGACTCTTCTTCTGTCCTGGGCCGGTAACTACATTCGCGCAGGCGCGGTTCACACCATCAGGATCTCCACCAGACCTGATTATATAGATGCCGGGGTGCTCGATTTTTTGCAGGCTCATTCGGTCGCGACAGTGGAAATCGGAGCCCAGTCATTCAATGATGAAGTGCTTCGCCTCGCCCGCCGCGGCCACAACGCCGCGTGCACACGGCAGGCGCTCATACTGCTCAAAAACAAAGGGTTTACGACCGGCATCCACCTGATGGCCGGGCTGCCGGGCGACACAAAAGAAAGCTTTGTGCAGACGCTTGAAATCACCGCCTCTCTCAAGCCGGATACGGCGCGTATTCACCCGGTGCTGGTGTTCAAGGACACACCACTGGCCCGCCAGTGGCAGGACGGCCTTTATCAGCCGCTTGGTCTGGATGAGGCGATCCACTGGTGTGCTCTGGCTTGGGAAACACTTGCGCCTGCAGGCATCCGCATCATACGCCTCGGCCTTCAGATCACGCCGGAGATGGCCGCCGACGGGGCGTTGCCGGCCGGCCCCGTGCATCCGTCGCTGGGCAGTCTCGTTCAGGCGGCTGTTTTTCATTCGGCCACGCTGAAACTACTCAAGGACGTGCCTCATCAAACAAAGCGTCTGGAGTTTTCTCTTCATCCGCGGGACATATCCCGTTTCCGCGGTTTTCGTAACAAAAACACCCGTGCGATAAAAAAGCTTTACCCCGGCGCACAAATCGTTATAGATTCCGGCCCCACCGCGATTTGTGGACGCATCACGGTCAACACGGAAATGACCGGCCCTTTCTCGGTGGACGTTGCCGGATTTCATTGATTCATGGGAGAAGATACGTGTTCAGATCGGGGTTCATTGCCATCATCGGCAGACCCAATGTGGGTAAATCAACATTTTTCAACGCGATTATCGGCGACAAAATATCGATTGTCACCGCCAAACCGCAAACTACGCGCAACCGCATCACGGGAATAAAAAACCTCCCCGATGCCCAGATGATCTTTCTGGACACACCCGGCATGCACCGGGCGAAAACCCCGCTTAACCGTGCGATGGTACAGGCGGCCCGGGAAACCATGGGGGATGCGGATTTGCTTCTGGTCATAGTGGACTGTACGGGGCGCCCCGATGAGGAGGAACGCTTTGTTCAGGAAACAATCGCGGGTGCGGGCTCGCCGGTTTTTCTGGCCATCAATAAAATCGACCGTATCGAAAAGCCCATCCTTCTTCCGATGATTGACCGCCTGAGCAGGATGCACGACTTTGCCGGAATTTTCCCCATCTCGGCACTAAAAAAAGAGGGGCTGGACACTTTGGTCACTTCTCTGAAAGAGGCCCTGCCGGAGGGGCCCCGGCTGTTTCCGGACGACATGGCGACGGACGCCACCGAACGCTTCATCGCGGAAGAATTCATCCGCGAGAGAATCACTGTTTTGACATCGCAGGAAATTCCCTATGTCACGGCAGTAAGCGTGGATTCCTTCCGTGAGGATGAGGCGAAAAACCTGATTCATATCAGTGCGGTTATCTCGGTGGAAAAGGAATCCCAAAAGGCGATTCTCATCGGCAGGAAAGGCGCGATGCTCAAAAAAATCGGCACCG
>CAYWRV010000272.1:0-1742 GCA_964460865.1 uncultured Smithella sp.
GACATTAAGATTGGGAGGTTTATGGATGACCATCGAAGAACGCTATGCTCATTGGGGCAGCATTATTGAAACACAAAAGATCAGCGGCGTGAGCATTGCCGAGTATTGCCGGAATCAGCAAATACGATCTAACGATTTCTATTCCTGGCGCCGTCGTATCAAAAAACGGCAGGCCGTGAGGCAAGGGTTTCTGGAGCTTTCACCTTCTGTCATTTCGAGTTCCGATACCGGCATCCGTATCGTTTTTGGAAATCTTTGCATCGAAGTTCAGCGTCACTTCGATCCTGCAACTTTACGAACCGTTGTCGCCTGCCTGTCCCGATGATCTCCTTAACTGCGATGACACGCATCTACCTTTACCGGGGCGCCTGCGACATGCGCAAATCCTTCGACGGATTGTGCGGCATCATCCGCTCCGAGCTGGACATGGACCCTTTATCCGGTTCCTTGTTTGTTTTCGTCAATGGCAGCAGGCGCATGGTCAAGCTTCTGTACTGGGATCAGGATGGCCTGGTTTTGTGGTATAAGCGCCTGGAAGAAGGCAAGTTCATTGTGCCCGATAAAAGCGGTTCCATTGATCGTCGGGATCTTACCTTGCTTCTGGAAGGCATCGTGCCCAAGCGTATCGAGAAGCGTCATGCGCCGGCCAATTCACCCGGTAATCTTTCCATCGAAAAAAGATGAAAAAAGTGAGAAAAAAACATAAAAATATAATATAAGTCTTTGACATCATTAATGATATGTGCTATTGGCCTTTACTATGAAAACCGCAGAAGCCAAAGTGCAATATCCCGATTTGAAAGACTCGATCATCGCCTCCCAGGCGGCTTTGCTGGCGCAAAAGGATGCGCAGATTGAACAGCTTCTGCTTAAATATGAAAGCTTACAGAGGCAGCATACCACCCTTCAACATCAGATCGAACAGTTAATCCGGCGCATCTATGGAAGAAAGTCCGAAAAGATCGATCCGAATCAACTGATGTTTGATTCCATTGTTCAGGAATCCCTCGCCCAAAGCGCCGCGATAGCTGCTAAAAAGGAAAAAGAAGAGAATGCCACGGCTAAGACCGAAATTGAAACTCCGGCGACGGTTCCTGCCAAATCCCGTAAAGAACGAACCCAGTATGGCCGCCTGCCCATTCCCGAACATCTGGAGCGAGTGGAGATCATCATTGATATTCCGGAAGACGAGAAAGTCTCCGCTTTTACAGGTGAACCTTTGAAAGTGATTGGCGTGGAGGTATCGGAAAAGCTGGAATATCGTCCCGGAAAGCTGATTGTCAATGTCTATAAGCGGCCTCAATATGCATTGCCAAATAATGAAGGCGTTGTTTCGGCGGCCCTGCCTGATTCTCCCATTGCCAGATGCAAAGCGGATGTGGGGCTTATGTCCCATGTGATTGTCAGCAAGTTTGCCGATCATCTGCCGCATTATCGCCAGGATAGCATTTTCCAAAGAGAGAAGGTGGATATCCCCCGGGGCACGCAATCCGGATGGCTGATGCAGATACATGAAAGCATCAAGATTCTCCATCCGATTTTGAGGCAGGCGGTTTTGGAAAGTGGCATCGTGTTTACCGATGACACTCCGGTGGCCCTTCAGGATCATCGAAACAATCCGGGAAAGTTTAAGAAAGCCCGGATGTGGGTTTATGTTCGGGGCGGAACGGGGCCTCCTTTGACCGTGTATGATTTTTCCATGGATCGCGGGAAGAAACGGCCGCTGGATTTTCTGGAAGGTT
>CAYWRV010000273.1:0-1739 GCA_964460865.1 uncultured Smithella sp.
GGAGGATAAGCGCTTCTTTTTCCCCTGTCTGGATTATTTTACCGACGAGGAGCAGAAGCAGATGCTGGCGGAGTTCAACGAGTTTGACCGCGGCATGATTCATGAAAAGTACAACAAAGTGGTCAGCCTCTTGACAAAATAAACCGCTTCCATCTGTTTGACGAAAAAAGAAGTTAGAAAAGTAAAACCGCCCCGTGAGGGGCGGGACTCACTTATGGCAACGGCCGGCAGCAAAGCTTACTAAAGAGTGCCGGCCGTTTATTTATTTTCCTATGATCCGTCTGTTCAGCCAGGTGCCTCTTCGGTAGTACAGCCAGTTCAAGATAACTGCCAGTGCGCTGCTGGTCACCATAGCGATCCAGATGCCATCCTGCCTGAGACCGCCCGGCCCCGCCAAAACGTACGCCAGCGGAATGCGGATTACAAACATCGCCAGAAAGGACAAGACCAGAAGCGCCATCGTGTCACCGGCACTGCGCAGCACCCCCTGTATGGAAAAGACCACCGCGTAACAAGGAAAGATAAAAGCCATCCAGTGGTAGTAACCGCGTACATAATCGAGCACCTGCGTACTTTGCGACGATTCTTTTAGAAAAATCGATCCGATCTCGCGGGAAAAGAAAAACAAAACCACCGCGCAGGCACTGCCTATGACCAGGCCGAAAAAAATGGACGTGCGCAGTGTTTTAAAGACCCGATCCAGCTTTTGTCCTCCCAGGTTCTGGCCGGCAATCGTCGTCGCCGCCATACCGATGGACATAAACGGGATGGTCGCCAGCATATCGATCTGCATACCGATGCCGAAAGCCGCCGTCACGGCTGTTCCGTAGCCGTTAACCAGCGTCACGATGATCACGGCTGCAAGAGAGACGACGATCATCTGCAATGACGCCGGCACCCCAATGACAAAAACCTGTTTGATGATCCCCCAGTCGATACTGTAGTCCCAGTTGCGCATATTGATGTAGGGATTGAATCGAACCATGTAGATGTAGCCGATGATACCGGTAGCCACGGCGGCCAGCGTCGAGCCCCAGGCCGCACCTGCCACCCCCAATGGAGGGACAGGGCCAACCCCTGTGATGCAAAGAGGAACGAAGGTCACATTGAACAGAGCCAGGATGAAAAGTATTTTCATCACGGTGGTCGCATCGCCCATGCCCCGCAGCATGCCGTTCATCCAGTTGATGAAAAACTGGAAAACAAGCGAGGCCATCATGACCGTAAGATACGACAGGGCCATACCACGTATCTCGACAGGCACCCTAACCCAGCCCAGCACCTCATGCCGGAATGACAAAGCGACCAGAGAAATCAAAAGACAAAATAATATCGATGCAAAAAAGGAATTGGAAAGAATCCTTTTCAACATGGCCGTGTCGCCACGACCGAAGGCCTGCGCGATGAGCACATTGGTGGCCATCCCCAGGCCGATCAGAAACGCGGGCATCAGCATGATAATCGGCAGCGAGGCGGCCACCGCCGCCACCGCATCCGGCCCCAACAGTCTCCCCACCCAGATCATATTGATGATGCCGTAAACCGACATCAGCACATTGCCCAGCATGATCGGCAGGGTAAAATCAATAAACTGTCTGGCAATGTTGCCTTGGGTGAAGTTCTGCATGAAGGTCTTTCTTACGTTTTGTTTCCCGGAGGAGGGTAAACGGGCGGGCGGTTTTCAAAAACACTCCCGTCCGGCATCACTTCCACCGCCTTGCCGTCCGTCCAGAGGATTT
>CAYWRV010000274.1:0-1718 GCA_964460865.1 uncultured Smithella sp.
AGCGCGAGGCTGTCCGCCACGGCCATACCTGCCAGTGTCGGCCGCAGGCGACCTTCCTTAATCTCGACCAGCTTGTTTTTCTTCAGCTCTTCAATCGTCTTTTTTTTATCATGGAGCAGGTCTGTGCCGTATTCAATTTTGTATTTTGACAAATCAATCCCGTCTTTGGTGCGCAGACCCAGAAAAAGCGTCTCAAGCGCCAGCTGGTCATTGGAGAGCTCTTCCGACTGAGAAACAACAGTGCGGGAACGGGCAATTTCGGTGATATAGTCGTGTGCATTCGCAATATTCCACCAGCGCTTCTTGCCTGAAAAGGAATGGGCGGACGGGCCAAGCCCCAGGTAGGGAACATGTTCCCAGTATTTCATGTTGTGGCGCGACCTCCTTGATGGAGAAAGAGAGAAATTGGATACTTCGTAGTGATCATAGCCGTGTTGCTCAAGTACCAGGGATGTAGTTGTGAAGAAGGTAAGCGACTCATCTTCGTCTGGCTCTCTAATGTTCTCTTGCCGGTAATGCAGGTAAAGGGGAGTTCCCGGCTCCACAGTAAGCTGGTAGCAGGAAAGATGCTCCGGTATTAAGGATGTGGCGGTTTTGAGTGTCCGCTGCCACAGTTGGATGTCCTGACCGTGCACTGCGTAAATCAGGTCAATGCCGATATTGTCGAAGCCGGCACGGCGCACCTGATCGACAGCTCTGAGCGCTTCGCTGGCTGTGTGTCTGCGGCCTAAAAATTTCAATAAGCCATCGTTAAACGATTGCACGCCGATATTGAGGCGGTTAATTCCCAGGGCGCGCAGGGAATGTAAATACTCTAAAGACAGATCGCCCGGATTGGCCTCCAGTGTGATTTCCGCATGCCGGTCAATACCGAACATTTTGTGTGCGGCATTGAGAATTACCTCAATTGACGGGGCATGCAGCAGGGAAGGGGTGCCGCCGCCGAAATAAACTGTATCGAAGTTACGAAACTGATTTTCATAAAAAGCCATCTCACCGATGACGGCTGGTATAAAGCGGGGGATCAGCTCTGGAGCGGCAATCGAGTAGAAGTTGCAGTAGCCGCATTTGGCCAGGCACAAGGGAATGTGAACATAGAGACCGGGGCTAGTCATTGTCCGATTTAAGAACCGCCAGAAACGCGCTTTGGGGAATGCTGACCTGACCGATCATCTTCATGCGCTTTTTTCCCTCTTTTTGCTTTTCCAGAAGTTTCCGTTTGCGCGTGATGTCGCCTCCGTAGCATTTGGCTGTAACATCCTTTCGGAAAGCGCTGATGGTGGTGCGGGCGATGATCTCCCCTCCGATGGCCCCCTGAATGGCAATCTTATACATCTGCCGGGGGATTTCATCCTTTAGCCGCTCGCAGGCGATAAGCGCACGGGCACGCGCCCGTTCACGATGGACGATCTGGGACAGGGCGTCCACTTTTTCACCGTTGACCAGTATGTCCATCAACACCAGATTGCTTTCGCGGTAGTCGATCATATCGTAATCGAATGAGCCGTAGCCCTGGGTGACGGACTTGAAGCGGTCGTAGAAATCGAAAATTACCTCGGCAAGGGGCATTTCATAAGAAAGTTCCACGCGGCCCGGTCCCGTGTAATTCATATTGGAGTTGACGCCGCGTTTTTCCATGCAAAGCTTCATGACCACACCAAGATAGCGTTCCGGCAGCATCATCGAGGCACGGATGTATGGTTCTTCTCCTTTGTCAA
>CAYWRV010000275.1:0-1694 GCA_964460865.1 uncultured Smithella sp.
GGCTTTGGGACAAAACATCACGCTTCTCGTTGCCTGTAACCATTCCAAAATTGAATCCTATTGCGTAATCTGGGATTAAACAATAGGCGCATAGCTGATGGCTCGTGGCTCGTGGTTTTCCGTTCATGCTTCGACAGGCTCAGCACGAACGGTTCTTACACTTTTCATAAATGCTAATAATGAGTAGTATGAATGGTCAATTCAAGAACAGCATAAACCCTCAATTTAAATTCAGTAAAAACGGTCAGTTGTGCAATCTGTGCACAGTCTGGACAATTTTTTAAAGTTTTTGTCTCCTTGGCCGATATTATTAACGTTATCTGTATGAGGGCTGATAGCACCCCCGGCCCGTCAGGCCTCCCTTCTTTCTGAAGGGTGACTTCAGTTTAAAAATGATGTGACCGGCTTACGTGGGGTGTCCAACCCGGCTTTGAGGTGTTTTAAGAAGTTATGCATGATCAAGCCTTTTTTGGATTAATCCTGCAGAAAAAACATTGCTAAAATAGTACTTTATTGAGGTGTTGCTGTGAACAAGAAATCGCTCCGTTTTAAAATGATGGTGACCGGTTTACTTTTTGTTTTGATCCCCCTGCTTGTAGTGGGAGGGGTTTCCATTTACAGATCGGCAGGTGCGCTGGAAAGTTCAGCAAAGTCCGAAGCCTTGGCAGTAGCTAAAGGAATGGCCAATATGGCGGATATCGCCGTTGGGAAGGAGATGAAAATTGTTATTCAAACTGCGCAGCGCGCATCAGTGATCAAAGGTGCCGCAAAATACAGCGAGGGGATAGCCGATGCACCGGAAATTCAAGAAATGATTGAAGAAATGGATGGACTGATCCAAAGAAGCGGTTCTGACTATGAAAATATAGTTGTGGCAGGGCTGGATGGGAAAGTAATTTCCTCCGAACACGCGCAAATTGATATTTCAGACAGAGACTATTTCCAAAAAGCAAAAGACGGTCAAATGACGGTCGCTTCGGTTGTTAAATCCAAAGTCAGCGGAAACACGGTTATGGCTTTTGCCGCACCTGTATATTCAAAATCAGGAAAGATACTCGGTGCCGTTGTTTCCACATTGAATATGGATTCTATATCCGAGAAGGTCTATACCGCCAGGCTGGGCGCGACAAGTTTTGGTTTTATTATCGACAAAACAGGCCTGTGCATCGCTCATCCGAAACAAGAACATATCTTGAAAACAAACATCGCTCAAACTGAAGGAATGAGGGCCTTTGCTACCCGGATGATTGCCGGTGACACCGGAGTTGCTCCATATGTTTTTCAGGGCGTAAAAAAAATAGCTGGGTTTGCGCCTGTGCCGGAAGCCGGCTGGAGTGTTTGTTTTACTCAGGACTACAATGAATTCATGGCCCCGATCTATCGCCTGATTGTCTTTATCGTTCTCATAGCCCTGGTATTCCTGATCATCGGGGCAATGGGAGTTCGTTTCGTTACGCAAAGTATCACGCTGCCGATCGGCCGCATTTCCGGTGATCTTGACGATGCCTCGGGGCAGGTGGCGGCAGCCTCGGCGCAGGTGGCCGCGGCCAGCCAGTCACTGGCGGAGGGGGCCTCGGAGCAGGCCTCGGCACTTGAAGAAACCTCCTCTTCGCTTGAGGAAATAGCCTCCATGACCAGGCAAAATGCCGACAACGCGGCCCAGGCCAAGGCCCGGATGGGTGAGGCACAGCAAA
>CAYWRV010000276.1:0-1661 GCA_964460865.1 uncultured Smithella sp.
AATTTCAGCGGGTGGGAGGCGGCCAGCGCAATGTCGCCGATCAGGTCGGCGCGGGGAATGTTGAGATCCCCCTGGGCCGATTCCTCTAGAAACGAGCCGGTACCGGCTGAGCAGGCCTCATTCATGGCGTAATCGATGGGCACCTTGTTTTTGAGTAAAACATATTTGGCGTCCTGCCCGCCTATTTCAAAAATTGTGTCGATATCATCGCGGTAAAACGACGTGCCGACGGCGTGAGCGATGATTTCATTATAGACGCCGGGCGTTTCCAGAAAGACGCCTAAAATCTCACGAGATGACCCGGTGGTGGCGGCAAGAGTGATGCTGATTTTTTCGTCGCCGATGTCATCGTGGATCTGTTTTTTTATTTCCGTGATGCAGTTTTTGAGAGCTTTTACCGGGTCTCCGTGAGTACGTCCGTAAAAGGAGGCGGTAATCTCGTTGGTTTCAATATCAATCAGACAGGCTTTAGTTGTTGTGGAACCCCCGTCGACACCAAGGATATATTCACGGCCCGCGACGACTTTCGCTTTGCGTGACGGCAGGTAGGTTACCTTGCCCTCGGCGGATTTCAGACTTTTGAAGCTTTTGAATTGAACCTGCCTGTTTTTGAACAAATCGTCGAAAGCAGGAAGGGGGCTTCCGGATCTGGCGGCCATCAGTGCCGCTCCGTATGCCTCGAAATAGGGTGCCTGCTCGGGTACAATGAATTCCACTTCGGGCATGCGCCCTCGCAGGAAGCGCAAAAGATGCCGGTTTTGCGTCACACCTCCGACCAGCAGAACTTTCCCTTTTTCAATTCTCGCCCTTTTGAGGAAGTCAGCAACCTTGATGGCCATCACATCGCTTAACGACATGACGATGTCGCCGGTTGTCGCTTCTCCCTTGTTCAGGCGGTGGGTGCAGTCGCTTTTCATGAACACGGAGCAACGTGAAGAAAGTTTGAAGACGCGGCACTCATCGGATATGCCACCTACGTCAGCAAGCCCCATATTCATCCGGGCCAGCTGCTGTTTGAAGAATTCACCGGTGCCGGAGGCACATTTGTTTCCGGAAAAGCTGGTAATGATTTTTTTATGGTCATCGATGGTGTACACAATCAGTTCTTCGCCGCCGAGGGAAACCAGCGCATCCACCTCGTGGCCTATTTCCCGCAGCGCCTCTTCAATGCAGAGAGGTTCGATGACACTGTTGATATTTAAAAGATGGCGGCCTTCCGTGCCGGTGGCCATTGCCGGAATGTCCGGAGGTAATTCGTGTCCGGTAAGGATTTTTCTGAGAGTCTCAAGATAATTCCCTTCATGCGGTTCGACGGCGCGCCATAAGATGTTTTTCCCCTCCAGCAGGGCTGCCTTGACATTCGAGGAGCCGATATTGATTCCCAGGCTGTACATAAAATCTCCCTTTGTAGATAGTTCCCGTGGTCAATATTACGAATCAGCCATATCGTCAAGCATCAGATGGCCTTTAAATATTTCAGCGCGGGCGGAAGTAATGTCGAAAAAAAGCAGCTGACAGTGTGCGCCGTCAGCTGCTCTGGTTTTCAGAAATTAATATTTTGCTGCCAGGTCCGGTTGACCGAAGCCATCCGGGCGCGAACACTTAGTGACCCTCCTCCATCGCGCCGCCGATATACATCATGGCCAGGAGCATGAAAACCA
>CAYWRV010000277.1:0-1612 GCA_964460865.1 uncultured Smithella sp.
GCGAAATGTCGCCCGGCATGCAGGTGAAGCTTTTACGTGTTTTGCAGGAAAGGGAGCTCACTCGTGTGGGCGGCTCGGAGGTGATCAAAGTCGATGTCCGTGTGATTGCCGCGACCAACAAAGACCTGAAAGAAGAAGTATGGCGGGGTCGCTTCAGAGAAGATCTGTTCTACAGGCTGAATGTCGTTGCCCTCGTAGTTCCGCCGCTGCGGGAGCGCCGCGACGACATTCCACTGCTGGCGCAGCACTTTTTGAAGACATTCGCCGCGAGAAATGAAAAATCAATACAAGGCTTCACGTCCGGGGCTCTTCGCAGGATGACGGACTACACCTGGCCGGGCAACGTTCGGGAGCTGATGAACACCATAGAGAGGGCGGTGGTTCTGGGCCGATCAGATACGATTGGGCCGGAAGAGCTGGTTTTCCCGATGGAGGAAAAAGCGCTGCGTGACAGTGTCGGAGGACAGGCTGCCGCGCAGGCAGGCTACGCACCCGAGGGACTGTCGCTGGAGGAAGTGGAAAGAAGAAGCATTCTGGAGATGCTCCAGGCCACCGGCGGCAATAAAAGCGAGGCGGCCCGCCGCCTGGGAATTACACGCAAAACACTTCGTAAAAAGCTTGAAAAATATGACAAGCAGTAAAAAAATAGTCCCATCCCGTGCGCAGGGCCTCACGCATTAGATGCTGATGGTAAATCCACGGCTTGAATGACGGCTCCCTTTTTTTGCTTCTTTGGCTATCAACCATTTAGATGTCTTCATAATTTCCCGTTTCAAACCGGTATCAATGGCAAAAATATACCTGATACCATTGAGACTTTTTTGAGACCGAAATCTGTTTTTATAGGCGGATTTTTGTCTTTGTTAATCATTTATTTTGTATTTCCGGCCTGTTAGAGGGGGTGGTTTTATCTGGCATGGATTGTGCTATTTTTTCGGTTCCAACTTACGGCGGACTCTCATTTTACCTGTGGAAACAGATTTTGTGATTCTTTTTTAAAGCTGTTTGTGTGCGACCTGATAAAGGCTTGAACAATCTGCCGCAACGCGCAAAAGGCGCGCGCTGCGCGTGAAAAATGATTTGTACACCAATTTAAGAGGAGGAGGTTTTATGAAAGCGTTTAGAATTATGTTTGCGACAATTTTAACGGTATTTATGATCGCCAGCCTCGCACATGCGGTACAGATCGGGCCGGCTCCCACGTCCGCCGCACTCAATAAAGACGGCCCCTTTTCCGTGTCCTCGACCAGCGTGAGCTCACTTAGTGCCAGAGGATTCGGCAGCGGCACGATTTATTATCCGACGACCGCGGGACAGTATGGTGTCATCGCCGTGTGCCCCGGCTTCACCGGCACCAGCTCTTCCATTGCCTGGTTCGCCCGCAGACTGGCTTCCCACGGCTTTGTGACGATCGCCATGAACACCACCACGACGCTCGACCAGCCGGCCAGCCGCGCCACTCAGCTTGCCGCAGCACTCAAATGCGTTCTGTCCAACAGCACAGTGAAATCCCGCATCCGCTCGACTGACCGCGGTGTGGCGGGGCACTCGATGGGTGGAGGCGGCACACTGATCGCTTCCCAGAGCGACTCGTCACTGCGTGTCGGCATCC
>CAYWRV010000278.1:0-1599 GCA_964460865.1 uncultured Smithella sp.
TTATCTATAATCGTGGTAAACAGGAAGCATGTTTATCAAAGCGACCACCAATTCCGTTGGGCAGACCTACTACCACCTTGTGGAGAGCTATAGGCAAAACGGTAAAGTTAAACACCGTACCCTGCTGTCGCTGGGCAAGGCCGGTGAAGACCGTATGGATGAGCTTCTTGCCGCCATCAGCAAACATAAAGAAGTCTTGAGCATCCTGGAGATGGCCAAAAGTATTGACGTGAAGGACACCTATATCCTTGGGCCGCTTTTGGTTTTGGAGCGATTGTTTGAAAAGAGCGGCATCAATGCAATTCTGGAAACCATCACGGCCTCACATTCCAAATTAGAATTTGATTTACGGGGACTTGTTTTTACCATGGCCGCCGCTCGGTTTGTGCGTCCGTGCTCCAAGCTCAAGGTCTTCGAATATTGGCAGAAGCGTTTCTACCCGGAGATGGTGACTCAAAATATTGGACTTCATCAATTGTATCGGACCCTGGATTTACTGGCGGAACATAAAGACGAGATTGAGAAATCGTTATTTTGGCGCGACCGTGATTTATTGAGCAAGGAAGTGGATGTGATTCTGTATGATCTGACCACCCTTCGTTTTGAAAGCACACGGACAGACTTGGGCGACTTGCGGCAATTTGGTTACAGCAAAGAGCGTCGCAGCGACTGCACCCAGTTGGTGCTGGGACTTCTGGTGACACCGGAAGGCATCCCGATCGGTTTTGAAGTTTATCCCGGCAACACGTTTGAAGGTAAAACCATCAAGGACATCGTTGCCAAATTACGAGACAAGTTCAGTATCAGGCGATTTATCTTTGTCGGTGACCGTGGCTTATTCTCGAAGACCAACCTGAAGGAACTTAGTGGCGATAACAAAGCAGGCGAGTTTATTGTTGGAATGAAACTGGCGGTGTTTAAGAAACGCCATGCTGAATTTTACGATATTGGACGATACCAGTGGATCAACAGCGATCTGGCTGTTTATGAGACAACGCATGAGAATAATCGGTGCATCATCACCTGGTCACGATCCCGGGCAGAGCGTGACCGAAAGGCCAGAGAAGATGTTCTGGATAAAATACGCAAAAAGTTATCGAAGAAAAAGATCACGGCCAAAGAGTTTGTCACCAATGCCACCTATCAGCGGTATGTTGTCGGGCTGAACGACAACAAGGACTTTACCTTAAACGAAAAAGCTATTGCCCAGGATGCCATGCGGGACGGCTATTTCGGTGTGGTCACCAATGTTACAGATATGACAGCCCAGGAGATTGTTGCAAACTACAAGACCTTGTGGATTGTGGAAGATGCGTTTGGTGAGGTTAAAGGGACGCTGAAAACCCGTCCTATTTTCCACTGGACCGATCCGCGCATTGTGGGCCATCTGACCTTGTGTTTTATCGCTTACTATTGTGAATCACTAATGACGAAAGCACTTCGTGATAAGAAATTGATGTTGGAGAGTCCCGCCATCGATAAAAAAATCATTGATCCGCGTCCCCTCACCGTGTTGGAAGCCATGCAAGAACTTCAAGATGTAAGAGCTATCCCGGTGAAGGTTCGCTCGACGACCATGTGGGTTCGCACGGATATTAA
>CAYWRV010000279.1:0-1599 GCA_964460865.1 uncultured Smithella sp.
CCAGGGTGTTTTTGACTTCACCTCATTGATGATAAAACGCACGCCCTGGTTGTCCGACGGGTTTAACCACAGCATCTTTTCAAATATGTGCTGGGCCTCGTCAAAGCGACCAAGCCGCCAGAGACACAATCCATAGCCTTGCATGCAGCGCAGAAACGGACGGTTGTCGATAAGGCCCCACTCCAGCACGCCGCAAAAGCCGTCACCCAAAGACAGCTCGCCGATGCGCAGGCCTACTTCGTAATGCCGGATGGCATCTTGCGGCCAGTGATCGAAAACAAAATTGCCCAGATGCGCGTGGGCATCGAGGCAGCGCAGGTCCGCCTGGCACAGAGCCATCAGAATCTTTTCCGCCTCTGCCCGCTCGCCGGCATTTTTGAGATCATTTGAACGGATGATGGGGTCATTGAAAGGATCATCAATATCTTCGCCGGGCAACACCTGTTCCATCTCGAACATGGGGCGGGGGCCGTAAGCGATGATCGGTTTGGCCCATTCTTCGATGGGTTCGTCTTCTTCTTGCCAGTAATCTTCATTGGGGTCCCACATGCCCATGTCTTCGAGCCTGAGTGGCACGAGACCGAGGGCCTTCACGTCGATCCGGGTCGACAGTATTTCTCCGGAAAGATACGGATGGCCGCCATAACGCCACTGCTTCCGAGGCGTCACCGTGACGATGGCGCCAGGCACTATCTCCCAGAGGCGGCTGGTGCGCAGGGTGATGATACGGTCGCTTCCCAATAGACGGCATCGAGCGGCCCGATCCTTGACTGTCAACGCAACAAGTTCGACCGGTTTGCTCAAATCGAGGTCGTCGTCGGTGACCTTGTGCTGCCGCCCGCGCCGGAAAGGTTTCCTGGTTTCGGCAGGGTAAGGATCGAGGTTTAGCCACCTGCGGTAAGCGGCGATGTAACGCGCCCCTGTCGAGGCGTGCGGCAACACCACCTCGGAGAGCGCCATCTCATATTCGGCCCCATCCTCACGACGGCACTTTGCCGTCAGACCGCGCCGTTCATTGCCGTCGTATTCCACAGCGATCACTGAAACAGGTTCCCCGATGACGAAACCATCGGCCGGCAGGGTAACATGATCCTCGAACACTTGCTGAAAAGCTGATAGCTGTTCATTATCGTCGTATGCGTCGACGGTGATTTTCTCAATCAGCTTGTCCAGAGCTTCAAGTTCCTTGTCATCTTTCTTGCTTCGTGTACCCATCTTCTATTTATCCTTCCAGATTCCAGCCGTCACCAGACGTTCAATCAGCGCTTTGCGCCGCAGGTGGCTGGCCATGAATCTTTTCAATTCTTTTTGGAATTGCTTTTTGGTCGCAAACAGGTCATAGGCTTCGGCGATATCAACGAGTATGCGGCAGGCCTCATCATACCCGCGTCCCGATCCGCGCTCGGCGGGTTCTTTAACCGACGACCAGGCCTTTGGAAAATCGATTGAAAGATTTTCCAGATACGCATTTCGTTTCTCACGGCGCTTGATCTCCTGTTGTTCCCGGTCCTGTTTTTGTTTTTCCATCCGGATTAGATGTGCCTTTTCTATGTTCTTCCGTAATTCCCCCACTGTACACCGGGGTTCGTCGGTAGCGCC
>CAYWRV010000280.1:0-1568 GCA_964460865.1 uncultured Smithella sp.
CTTTTTCCGAGGAGGAAAGGATCGCCCGGGACTACATCATTCAGGAAAAACCGGACCTTGTCGTGCTGGTGCTCAATGCCGCCGCGCTGGAACGCAGCCTTTATCTTCTGGCCGAGGTACTTCTTTTAGGACGTCCCGTGGTCGTGGCGATCAATATGCTGGACGTTGCCCAGGATCAGGGCACCGAGGTCAACGCCAAATCATTGCAGGATTCCCTGGGTCTGCCGGTGGTTCCCATGGTCGCCAGACGTAACGTCGGCATAAAGGAACTGGTGGAGCAGATTGTCACAGCCGACGCCTCGACACAGCGAAACTACCAACATGAGCTACCGGCTGTTGCCGACGACCATCTGGATGTTTACCGCAGTATTTTAGAAATTGTCCGGCCTCACATCAGCTCGCCCTTCACGCCGTACTGGATGGCGATAAAATTGATGGAAGGAGACCCGGAAGCTTCCGCCATGGCCAAAAAGATCATCCCGGAAGTCGGCTGGAGGGCGATACAGGAAATGCTTCTCCAGCACGAGGACGCACTGCATGCGGTTGTGAAGGGGCGCTATGACTGGATCGAAAAAATGACCCGGGCCTCCGTTTCACATTTTAAAATGGGGCAGCTTGTCCTGACCGACCGCATCGACCACATACTGACACGCCCTGTTTTCGGCATCCCGATCCTTCTGGCCGTCATGGCACTGGTGTTTTTCCTGACCTACAGTGTGGGTGTGCCCCTGCAAAACATGATCGAGGACGGCATGCACAGCCTCTCCCAACATGCCGCCCCCTTTCTGAAAACATGGCCGGATTGGATGCAGGGCCTTTTGATAAACGGTGTCATCGGCGGAGCAGGCTCCGTGTTGAGCTTTGTCCCGATTTTGCTTATTTTTTTCGCCATTATGGCTTTCCTGGAAGACGTGGGCTACATGGCGCGGGCCGCCTTTGTGATGGATCGCATCATGCACCTGGTCGGTCTGCACGGGAAAAGCTTCATTCCCATGTGCCTGGGTTTCGGCTGCAATGTGCCGGCGGTGCTGGGCGCACGCATCATCGAAACGCGCAAAGCCCGGATGATCACCCTGCTTTTGATTCCTTTCGTTCCCTGCACCGCCCGTCTTGCCGTGCTGACCCTGGTGTCCGCAGCCATTTTCGGCGACAAGGCTGTTTTTGCCTCCTGGCTGATCGTGGCGCTCAACATCGCAGTTTTGGGCGTCGTCGGCATGCTCGTCAACAAAACCCTTTGGAAACAGGACGCGCCTTTCATTATGGAACTGCCGATCTATCATCGCCCGGACCTCCGGACGATAATGATCGCCATTCGCTCGAGGATATGGGCCTTCGTCCGTAAGGCGGGAACCGTGATCCTGGGTGTTTCCGTCATTATCTGGGTCATTTCCTACTTCCCTACAGGCACAGTGGAAGAAAGCTGGCTGGCTTCGCTGGGCCGGCTGATGGAGCCTCTGGGGGTGCCGCTGGGGTTGGACTGGAAAATGATCACCGCCCTATTCACCGGGCTGGTCGCAAAGGAAACGGTCGTGGCGACACTGGGCGTATTGTATTCCGTGGGTGATCAG
>CAYWRV010000281.1:0-1524 GCA_964460865.1 uncultured Smithella sp.
CTTGTCATAAGAGAATCAAAACAAACTATTTCTTCGGGGATTTCATAAGTGGATCGATTGCTGCAACAGTATGTCGGTATGAAGGGAATGAATTTAAATCCTCATTCCCATCCGGAATTGAACTACTGCAAATCTCTTGATGAATACTATCGGAAAGAAAGAAAGCTGAGATTAAAAAATGTTGCGATGGCCCTCTGGCACGCAAAATCACAAATTCCTGCGGCGGTTCGTGAAGAAACAGGAGAGTCGCTTGATGAAGTTTTATCCGCCATATTTCCGTGTATTTTGATTGTGATGGCCGTAGTTGCCGGCACTACCCTTATCGGTGCATCTGCGGGTGCTCTTGCCGGTGCTATAACAGGCGCCGGCGCTGGTGCGATTCCCGGAGCGTTTGCGGGTGGCCGTGTCGGTTTTCAGACAGGTCTTTGGATTCTGGAATGGCTTGGTCTTGCCTTTCTTGCCGTGTATGTCGGTAAAAATCTTCATGAAGTAACGTGGTTGCTGGAAAGGGGTTTTGATGAAGCTTGGGGATATGGTGCACGCAAAGACTTTTGTATGAATTCACACGAATTGATTTACGGACACAATGATCACGTTCCAGGACCATCCCGCGTAATGCTCTCGTCAAAATATTTTGCCCGCGCTGTGGCGGTTGCCATTCGTCTTGTTTTGGAGGGCATTGTCCTATACATCACGGCCAGAGGGGTTGGCAAGCTGCCTGAGCTTGTGGCACAGTTAAAGAACAGCCGTCTGGGGGAAGGCTTTGCCGTATGGGTGGAGAACAATCATCAAAGGCTTTTGGCCAATCCAAAACTCAAAAGAGCCACCGCTGCAGGCTCGGCGAACGAACAACCCTCCAGAGTGCTTACCGACCATACCACCATGAAAAAGCAGCCACGACCGAGAACAAATAATGTAACCAATGCTCAAAAACTTCCTGATGGAATGAAAAACACAGATAATAAATCTATTCGTGAATGGTATAACCAGCAAACAAGCCCAGATAGACTGAAACGACTTGACGACCAGTGGAAAAAAGAAGGCATACCCATCGAAGAAAGAGCAGAAAGAATTTATAATATTCGACACGATGCACGATTAACAGCAAGAGAATATATGCAAAACCCTGAAGAAGTAGCCGCTTTACGAAGCAGAGACCTTGCAACTTATGGGTCACCGGATGGTCCAACATTTACACAGGAAGTACAAAAATATCAAAACAAGGGCTTTGTTGGTAGTGATGTTTATCAGGCAATAATTAACGGTGCATCCCGGACCAATCCTTCTTATAACTCAAAATTTGGACTTGTGAGGTAGTGATATGTATTATGTAGAAATCAGCATAAAATGGCATAAAACGAGTGATCCTTTTTATCCATATGAGGCCATTTTTAATAATAGATATTTGAAGCTTCGTCTTAATGATTATCCAGAGGAACCAATGTATACTTTGTTGGTCAATGGCGAGGTAATCGAGAGCTTTGACGAATGGCCTTCTTGCTGGATACGTTAATATCCATTTAT
>CAYWRV010000282.1:0-1424 GCA_964460865.1 uncultured Smithella sp.
CAGCCGCGTCCGCGTTGGTTTTCTGGGGAACAGCCTTGGCGCCGCGGAAGGTGCCGTCGCAGGTGACCAGAACTTTCGAAGTGGAGTCCTTGATTCGGTCTCTGAGCGCATCGGCGCTGAAGCCGCCGAATACCACGCTGTGGATGGCGCCGATGCGTGTGCAGGCCAGAAGACCGATCGCCAGTTCGGGGATCATGGGCAGGAAGAAACAGACACGATCGCCTTTTTTCACTCCGTTGTCTTTTAGCACATTGGCGAATTTGCAAACCAGCTCGTGCAGCTGCTTGTAGGTGAATCTTCTTTCTTCGCCCGGCTCGTTGCCTTCCCAGATCAAACCGACCTGATTGCCGCGCTTTTCCAGATGACGGTCAAGGCAATTGTAGGAAACATTGAGTTTGCCGCCTTCAAAGAACTTCACATAAATGGGGCCTTTTTTGATGTCAAAGTTATAATCCATCACCTTGTCCCATTTTTTGAACCAGGTGACCTGCTGCTCGGCGATTTCCGCCCAGAATTTCTCCGGCTCCTCAACGGAACGTTTCCACAACTTGTCGTAAGCCTCCCTGCCGCTGACCCAGGCTTTTTTTCTGGCCGCTTCAGGAATCGGATATATTTCCTTTAATTCTACTTTTGCATCCGCCATACTGACTATTCCTCCTAATTTAAAGTTTTTATTCAATATTGACGCTATACCGGCAGTCTGCCGGAGAACGTACCTTGTAACGGGATGTATTTAACGCCCGCGGTGTGATTACGCTCAAGGTGTGCGTTAAGCAGATAAAACGGTTGGATTCTGGTTTTCCAAGCCGAAAGAGTACCCGGATTTCATTTTACCTTAAGCCGCCAAACGTCTGAACGTCCGCCCGTGCCGTTTTTAGAAAGAATTAACAACATGCCCCTGTTGCTCAAATTTTAAAGGGGCGCCACTTTTCCAAGTGATGAAAATACTGAATCATTCCTGATTAGTTAACATGAGGTCAATTTTTGACCGCAAGTCAATTTGTATCCGCGGTCTCAACTACCTTAATATGCCCCCCGTGTCAAGAAATATTTGGAAAAATCAGACTCTGGGACCGCCGCCGTCCACTGGCACGCGGAGAATGAAATTATTTAAATTAATTCAGCATCTTCAGGCACTTTTGCCGGTTCGTTCCGCGACTGAAATCAGAAGACCATCCGACGGTTGCGCTTCGCGCTCTGTTGAGCGTTCATACCCGGCTTTAATAACCGTTCATGCTGAGCTTTTACTGACCGTTCGTGGTGAGCTTTACTGACCGTTCGTGCTCGGCCTGTCGAAGCATCCTCTATCCTTTAGCCTTTATCCACGAGCTAATCGCCAGCCGTGAACTCTCCAACCTTCCAACCTTCTAATCTTCTAATCTTCCAGCCCTCCACTCCGTGGAGCGGGTCGCTACCAGCCTTTT
>CAYWRV010000283.1:0-1399 GCA_964460865.1 uncultured Smithella sp.
CGCTCACCGCTTGGGTGGTAATGATGGAGGGATGTGATATGCAAAACAAATTTCTGTATTTTCCCAATGACGAGCGGCCGACGGAAGCGATGCTGGCGGCGGAAAATATGGCCATGTGGCAAGTGGCCGGCACCGACTACCGTGGGCTGACAGCGGCAACCGACCCGGGCGCACCTGCCGGCACGCTGGTTTTGTTCCACGGCAACGGCGGGACGGCATTTGACCGTTCATTTTACCTCGAGCCGTTTATGAGCCTGGGCTTCAGAGTCATTCTGGCGGAATATCCTCTCTACGGAGGCCGTCCCGGCAAGGTGGGCGAAAAGCCGTTTGTGGCCGACGCCCTGAAAACTCTGGAACTTGCTTACGCCCTGTATGGAGATCCCCTTTATCTGGTGGGTGAGTCGCTGGGCTGTGGCGTGGCTGCATCGGCGGCAAAACAGACAAACACTCCGATTGCGGGGATCGTTTTGATCACCCCCTGGGATTCGCTGGCCCTGGTAGCCAAATCGCTCCTTCCCTTCCTGCCGATGCGTTTGATGCTGACCGATAAATACGACAGCATGGAAAACCTGAAAAATTACCCGCGCAATATCGCCGTTGTGGCGGCGGAACGCGATGAGATACTGCCCGTGGCGCATGCCTACAATCTTTACGAACACCTGCCCGCGGGCAGGAAAAAGATGTGGGTGATCAAGGGGGCGGGACATAACGACTGGCCACTCTATGCTCACCCGGAACTGTTCAAAGAGGTGTTCGATTTTGTGCAGAATAAAGCCCCCGATAAAAACGAGGGCGCTGCGAAGTAGAAGCGAGGGGCGTTTGGCCGAAGAAGGACGGGTGCGGATAATGAAAAGCTTGCCGCCGACGGATCACCGGATTTTTTATACACCACTACAGGCGCCGGCATGGACGGATGAAATGATTTACGGTGCGGCCGGGCGATGAAAATGAAGTCATACCATCGTGTTACATTGTCGCGCGTGCTGGGCGTGAGCGCGCTCCTTTTTTTATTACTGGTTGCCGCGAGCCTGGTGGCCCTCGGTACGGGGGCCGTGCAGACCGGCTTTGTGGAAATGCTGCAGGCGCTGCGTGACTATCCCGGAGGCGGGGCCGAAAACCAGATTTTATTCTCTGTGCGTCTGCCCAGGATTTTATTTGCCGGTGCCGTGGGAGCCTCGCTGTCCATGGCGGGAGTTGTTTTTCAGGCGCTTTTGCGCAATCCGCTGGCTGACCCGTACGTTCTGGGCATTTCCGGCGGATCGGCGCTGGGCGCGATTGCCGGTATCATCTCGGGTGCCGGAGCTTTTTTTGCGGGCGTGCCTTTGCTGGCCTTCAGCGGCGCCATCGTGACGGTGGTGCTGGTTTTTGTCGTGGCGGGGGGGCCGCGCGGCGTCTTTAT
>CAYWRV010000284.1:0-1371 GCA_964460865.1 uncultured Smithella sp.
AAGTGGCGGAATCTTACGACATCGCTCTGGTTCGTGTGGACAACAGGCTGGTTCATGGTCAAATACTGGAAGCCTGGGTGCCCTATATAGAAGCGGAGTGCATTATGGTCGTTGACGATAGCTCCGCGGCGGACTTCTTTTGTGAAACTGTCATTCGAATGGCGGTCCCGAGCCATATCGAAGTCAATATCTGTACAGTGGAGGATTTTGCCTCCCATTATTCCTTTGCGCGTGGCAAGGGAAAGAAAACCATCGTCCTGATCAGCAATATCGCCGACGCACTCAGGGCTCATGAGCTCGGATTCCAATTCGATAAACTCAACATCGGCAATATCAATCACGAAGAGTACCGCCTCTGCTGTTCGCCGTCGGTTTTTTTGTGTGACACGGAAATCGACGACATACTGAAACTCCTGCAGGCCAGAGGAGTCCATGTGGAAATCAGGCGCGTCCCGAAGGAGAAGGCAATTGACATCCGGGACGCCCTCAAAGAATTTTGCTTGTAGCGACCCACTCCACGGGGTGGAACTTTGTTTTAGACTAACTTACTGACCCCGGGACTATGTTGAAGTTAGTCAGAAGCGAAAATGAGGTACATGCCAGTTTGCTTGCCAAAATAATAATCATATCGGTAGCGGGAAGCTTCATGTGTCTTGACAGGATTTTTATCCAGGCCATGATTTCCAGGCCTATCGTTATCGCACCCGTGACAGGCCTGATCCTGGGAGAGCCGCGTACGGGACTGATGATCGGCGCGCTTCTTGAACTTTTCTGGATGGACCGTGTTCCGATCGGCATCTACATTCCCCCAAACGATTCAATCGCCGCCGCGTTCGCCACGTCACTGGCCATACTCGGCGGAGGGACAGCCGGGCCGGCGGGCCGCCCGATGATCGCGCTGGCTGTGCTGATCGCGATACCTTTCGGTGTTGCAATAAAGCAGATGGACGTAAAAATCATGCAGGCCAACAACCGCCTGTCGGACGAGGCGCTCAAGGACGCAAAAGAACTAAATGTGCGCGGCATTGAAAGAAAAACATATTTTGCTCTGGCAAGGATGTGGTTTTTGTACCTGGTTTCGCTTTTTGCCGTGCAGATAATTTTCATTCCCCTCGCAGTCAAGTTCTATCCTCTGCTGCCTGCCTCTTTCCATGCCGCAATGGCCATGACGTTTTATCTGCTGCTTACATTGGGGGTGGCGGTGGCTTTGAGTACTGTCAAGCTGCGCGGCGTGGTGCCGATATTTTGTGCCCTGTTTTTGATCATTGCCGTGGTTGTGGAACTTGTCCATGTATTGTGATGAGATAAAATGCCGCGTAACCGTCGATCTGATGAGCGAAGATGATCTGCCCGAGATTCTGGCCATCTAGC
>CAYWRV010000285.1:0-1365 GCA_964460865.1 uncultured Smithella sp.
AAACAATATATCACAAAAAACATATCATGGCTATATTTATTTGCCGCGGCAATAAATCGTATAGCCCGTAAACCAGTTTGTCGATTTGGCTGTCGGTGGCATCGATTTGACGCTGGATTAATGTTTGGTCATGGTCGGTTTTGGCTTCGGTAAGTTGTTTGTTCAGTTCAAGCATTTGTTCTACAAGTTGCACCATATGACCGTGCATCTTCTTTTCCGCAGGTTTGTTGAAGTCAATGGTTTGAATGGGAATTATTGCCAGATATTGATAAATAAACCGTAGATAGCCTCCACGGAAAGTTGCCGATGTAGATTTATAAAAGAATGTGATCAGTGATGAGTTTAAAACTCCTAGAAGATATTTATCTGCACTCGATATTATATAGGCAGTGTTGACACAATACTTTCCGTTTTCGCTGTCTAAGGAAAAATTACCACGTAACGAAATGTCAGGGAGCATTATTTTAGGCTTTTCAAATTCTTCATAATATTCACATGCCCGCAATTCCCACCAATACTCGCCTTTATCATATCTTTTCTCGGCTTTTGATTGAAACGGTTTTAAATGCTGCGCTATCGCCGGGTAGTTTTGCACGAACCAATTCCACGGGTTGTTATTTGATTTATCTCTTGTCCAGCCTTTAGGAATTAGAATCAGATATTTGTTTTCTTTTGGTTGCTTGTAACGTTTTATATCCCGGCCAAGCAAAAAAGGCTTGATAATTTCCGCACTCTTTTTATCTTCAGCGATAAGCCGTTTCCGTGTTTCTGCGTCAATTACAAAGGCTTCATTCAGGCCGGTTTTAATACCGTAGTAGATTTTACCTTTTACATATTCACCCAGCGAGATGCCTGTTTTTTTAAGCTTGTCCAGTAACTTTTGTGTGCGTTCATCAGAAAGTGACCAGCCGTTATCGTCGAGCTTATTACGCTCCAAAATAAATTTTTCTTTTTCCACATATTCCTGAAGATCGGTAAAATTCAGAGATTTTACAGGAATTATACTAACCTTATTGCCTGGATTATTATTGGCGACACGAATGATGCAAGGATATGTCGTTGCTTTTTGGAAAACGGGTAAATCACCGAAATCGACTATTTCCTCTAAGCCTTGTTCTTTAAGCCATTGACGCAAATTCTTTCCGTAGTTGGCTCTCATCCATTTATTAGCAACGATATAGGAAAAGAATCCACTTTGATTAAGGAATGTTATTCCTCTTTCAATAAAGTACGCAAAAATATCTGCTACGCCATCATATACTTTATAATGTTGCTGAAAATATTCCTTAAAATCGCCAATCATTTCTTGTCGTATATACGGCGGATTGCCGATGACGGCGTCGAAGCCGCCGGCCTTGAATATTT
>CAYWRV010000286.1:0-1323 GCA_964460865.1 uncultured Smithella sp.
GGCCTGTTGCCTCATTAATAAATGTTACCGAGGAAAGAGTGAGTATTTAGAACGTTGCCTCACAAAAGATGTTACCGAAGCCTGGTAATTTTTTTGAGCTTCGATTGTATAGCCGTGTTTAACTCAAAGGGGTTTAAGTTTTCAAGTTGTTTTGTCAGCGCAAGCTTGACCGATTCATTGATGTATATTGATTCCATGATTCTTTGATATGGTGTTTTTGGGTCATCATGTTTTTTTATGGTTTTAGAGCCGATGCGTTCTTTTTGAATGAGTTTGACCGAGGGAAGAAAGAAGTTATGAAAGAGCCTCCATTCGTTGCGGTAGAGATTATTCATGAGGGGCACCACCTTTTGATTGTCCAGTCTTTGATACCCCAGCCACTGGCGGACATGCGTCCAGTTTTTCTGTTCTATGTGGGCGTTGTCGTTTTTGTGATAGGCCCTGCTGCGTGTAAAGTTTACGGGCTGTTTTCGCTCGGTGAAATGACGAAGAAGGTGATAATTGAGAAACTCACTGCCGTTGTCTGAATCAAAGCCCAGGAGCGGAAACGGGAGCATTTTTTCGACATCCCGGATTTGTTCCAGCACTCCTTTTTCCCCTTTGCCCCAGACCGCTCTTTGTTCCGTCCAGCCCGTAGCGATATCCACGAAGTCAACCGTGTAGGCAAACATGCCCATCAGAGAATCACCGCAATGGGCGACCGTGTCCGCTTCGAGATAACCTGGCCGGGATTCATCCCATTGATTCGTGTTGATAGGGATTTGCCTGCGAAGGAGCGTTCCCGGCTTGGTCGTGGATTTCCCTCTTTTTTGATACTGAATACGGACGGGTTTTAAAATTCGGTCGATGGTTGACGGGGAGATGGCCCAAAGAGCCTTGAAGACATCTTCTGTGAGCTTGCCGAAATGATCACTGTATTTAGGCAGCCATATCGGCAAGACGGATTTTAGTCTTTTGGAACAGGGGAGATTGGCTGCCAGCCAGATCTGTTTCAGCGGACGGATAATAGCCTCTTTATTGTAAACAGAAGGTTTTCCTCGTTTTTTAGCCTTTGGCTTTGTAAACCGCTTATATTTTCTTAACTTACGGATCGCATGTTTCCGATGGTAACCGCAAACAGCGCAACATTCATTGATGATAACTGTCTTTTCTTTACGGCAGGCTTGCTTATACCGCTTGTAAAGAACCTCAAAATACTCTTCCTTGGCCTGGGGACTCATAAATATACCTCCGTTTCCGAACCGTTCCTCGGTAACATTGATTTATGAGTCAACGTATACTTTTTATGACACCCTTCGGTAACATTTTATTTGAGGCAATTCG
>CAYWRV010000287.1:0-1283 GCA_964460865.1 uncultured Smithella sp.
TGGGGTGGCATGTCGTTAATGAAAAAGATGCTGGATCGGTGCGATATTGATTCGATGCTTTCGACCTTAGGACTTCCCGAACCCGGCTCTAACCGAGGCTATAAACCAGAAGAAATCATCAAAAGCTTTTTGGTGAGCGTGTGGTGTGGCGCGAATCGCTTCATGCATACGGAAGTAACCCGCCATGATGCTGTCATCCGGAAGATATTTGGATGGAAGCGGATCTGCGGTCAAGATACTTATAAACGGTTTTTCAGCAAATTTACACAGGAGCAGAACCAGAGAGTGTTTACACTGATATATCAGTGGTTTTTCCAGAGCTTACGATTTGACAACTACACATTAGACTTGGATTCCTCCGTTTTGACCCGTTACGGAGATCAACAAGGTGCAAGAGTGGGTTACAATGCGAAGAAACCGGGCAGGAAATCACATCATCCTCTGATGGCTTTTATCGCGGACTGTCGGATGGTTGCTAATGTCTGGTTGAGAAGCGGCAATGCACATTCAGCAAACAACATGTTTTCGTTTTTGGAAGATACCCTGCATAAGCTTCAAGGCAAGCAGATCGGATTACTGCGTGGTGACAGTGGTTTTTACGGAGAAGATATTTTTCGATACCTGGAGGAACGGGGAGAAGGAGCGATTTCCTACATTATAGCGGCTCGCCTTTATGGTCCGATTCAGAAGGAAATATCCCGTCAGAAGCTCTGGCTGAAGTTAGACGACGGTATTGAAATCAGTGAAACACAATATCAAAGCATTAATGGTTCAAAAGCACGCCGGATGGTCATCGTTCGTCAGAAGATTCAGGATCGTCCGAGGGCGACCGGCAGGCAATTGCGGTTATTTGAGGACAGCGACATTTACAACCAATACCGGTACCATTGTTTCATCACCAATTTAACCTTGCCGGCGATTCAGGTCTGGAATCTTTACAAAGATCGGGCTGAGGCGGAGAACCGGATCAAGGAACTCAAGTATGATTTTGGTTTTGACAGTTTCAACCTTCACAGCTTTTACGGCACGGAGGCGGCTTTAAACATGGTCATGCTGGCATACAATCTGATGAGCTTATTCCGTCAGAGCATTATCGGAACGAATGTCCAGCAGAAGATGTCGACGTTACGATACAAACTTTTTGCTATGGGCGGTTACATGGTGAAAGACGGCAACCGTCGCATTCTAAAATTATCACTGGCCATGAAACGCCGGGAGTGGTTTCTCGGGCTTTGGGACAAAACATCACGCTTCTCGTTGCCTGTAACCATTCCAAAATTGAA
>CAYWRV010000288.1:0-1247 GCA_964460865.1 uncultured Smithella sp.
ATCATTACCGATTATCTGTCCAATGTGCGCAGACTGCTGGGCATCGTCAAGGCATTGGACGTGGAAGGGGCGGGGGACCAGATCACCTATCTGCCGCTGCAAAATGCGTCCGCGACGGAAGTGGCCAAGTCCTTGTCGACTGTTTTTCAGCAGAGGCGTCCCAATTTAACGCCGCTGCGCGTGGTGGCCGATCCACGTACCAATTCAATTATTATCTTCGGCAGTGTCGCCGATACGGAAAATGTCCGCAAACTGGTGGCCATGATGGATGCCGATGTGCCGCGCGGCGAGTCCAACATTCAGGTGTACCGCCTGCAAAACAGTATCGCCGAAGATATGGCGAAAGTGCTCACCAGCATTATTCAGGAGACTTCCGCTGCCTCATCCACGTCGGCAACATCGGTTGCTGCGCCCGGTGCGCCGGCTCCCAGAGCGGCGGCTCCGGTTGTTTCAAAAAACGTCCAGATCGTGCCGGACAAGGCGACCAACACACTGGTGATTATGGCGGAGCGCGAGGACTATAAAACACTCGAAAATATCATCAAGCAGCTCGACGTGCCGCGTGCGATGGTTTACATTGAGGCGCTGATCATGGAGGTGAATGCCACCAAGGATTTCAAGCTCGGGGTTGAATGGAGCGGGGTGAAAGATACTGGACATTTTTCCGGTTTGGAAGGAAGCAAATCAGCCGCCTTTGCCAGCTCCGGAACAGGTGTCCTCTCCTCCCTCACCACCACGGCGACCGCGGCCGGCACGCTTTTGGGATTGCCGCCCGGGTTTTCCATGGGCATTGTCGGTGCAGGTATTAAAATCGGGGATGTGATTTTCCCCTCCATCGGCGCGATGGTTCAGGCTTATAAATCGGATGCGGATGTCTCTATTTTGTCCACACCGCAGCTTCTGACGCTGGATAATGAAGAGGCGGAGATCAATGTCGGCTCGAACGTTCCGTACCTCACCAAACAGCAGGATTCTTCCACCTCCACTCTGGTCAACTACAATACCTATGAGTATAAAGACGTGGGCGTCATTCTCAATATCACGCCGAATATCAATGAAGAAAATTTTGTAAGGCTGAAAATTTCCCAGGAAGTAACCAAAGTGACCTCCGGAGCCGAGAAGGCAACTCCAACCACATTGAAAAGAACCGCGAAAACGACGGTGGTCGTCAAGGACGGGGAGACCATTGTGATCGGCGGTCTGGTGGGAGACAGCACGGACGACGGAACTAACAAGGTGCCTTTCCT
>CAYWRV010000289.1:0-1082 GCA_964460865.1 uncultured Smithella sp.
AACGGCCGCTTCCAGCGCCTCGCGAATCACGCTAAGAGAGGCGAGGTCGGTTTTGTCCGGACGGCGGATGGCGTAAATGGAGTTGATAAGCTCCATCACCGCGCTGATGGCCGTGTTGAAGTGAAAGCGCTCCTCGATATCGTCGGACACTTTGCGGATTGTCTGGTGGGTTTTCCTGCGCAGGGCCTTGATTTCCCCGTCTGCGGCCAGGTCTTTTCCGGCAGGCGCCACACTAGATACGTCATCGAGGTACTCGTGGCATATTCGCCACAGACGGCCCAGGAAACGGAAAGCTCCTTCGACTCCCTGTTCACTCCACTCCAGATCCCTTTCCGGCGGCGCGGCAAACAGGCAGAAAATACGCGCCGTGTCTGCCCCGTATGTTTTCACCAGATGATTGGGGTCGACGACATTTTTGAGCGACTTGGACATTTTTTCCGTCTTTCCAATGACGACTTCCTTCCCGCATATTCGGCATTTTTCGTCGATCACCTGTTCGGGGAAGAGATAGCCATGCTCCGGGCACTTCATCGTTTCTTTGCAGACCATTCCCTGAGTAAGGAGGTTCGTGAAAGGTTCCGTTACGCCGACGACGCCCAGGTCACGCAGGACCTTGGTATAGAAGCGTGCGTAAAGCAGATGCAAAATAGCATGTTCGATGCCGCCGATATACTGGTCCACCGGCATCCAGTAGTCCACAGCCCGGCGGTCGAGTCCCGGAGCGACATCATATCCGGGCGAGCAGTAGCGCGCAAAATACCAGGAAGATTCCACAAAGGTATCCATCGTGTCGGTTTCGCGTGCGGCAGCTCCGCCGCAGGCGGGACAAGTAGTATTGACGAATTCGGCAAGGGTTGCCAGCGATGCTCCGCCTTCCGGGCTGAAGGTTACATTACCGGGCAGCACCACAGGGAGGTCTTTTTCCGGCACAGGCACAATGCCGCATTTTTCGCAGTTGATCATGGGGATGGGAGCGCCCCAGTAGCGCTGGCGGGAAATGCCCCAGTCACGCAGCCGGTACTGCACGGTGCGTTTTCCGATGCCTTCCTTTTCCAGATAATCGGCGATGGCCTCGAGCACCT
>CAYWRV010000290.1:0-1043 GCA_964460865.1 uncultured Smithella sp.
AAGGAAAACAAAGAGGTAAAAGCGGGTCAGATTATTCGTATCGAACAGGAGCAGTTAACCCGGCATCTGGATAAAGTGGTTCGAGGTACCGTGGAAGAGACGCTAAACGCCTTATTGGACGCGGAAGCGGACCGACTGTGCCAGGCAAGCCGTTATGAACGGACAGAGAAACGCCAGGATACGCGGGCCGGTCATTACAAGCGTAATCTGGACACCAAAGTCGGACCGGTTCAGTTACAGATACCCAAATTGAGGACTCTTACATTCGAGACGGCCATCATTGAGCGATATAAACGCCGGGAAAGTTCGGTAGAAGAAGCCTTGATCGAGATGTACCTGGCGGGTGTGTCGGTGCGACGAGTAGAAGATATAACCGAGGCGCTATGGGGGACACGAGTCAGCCCCGGGACGGTTTCCAACCTCAACAAGAAGGTTTATGAGCGAATAGAAAAGTGGCTTAATGCCCCGATTGAAGGCGAATATCCTTACATTTATTTAGATGGGATTTGGCTGAAGCGTTGCTGGGCAGGAGAAGTGAAGAACGTAAGCGTTCTCGTGGCCATTGGCGTGGATCAGGACGGTTACCGTCATGTTTTGGGCGTCCAGGAAGGTGCCAAGGAGGATAAAGAGAGTTGGACAGGATTTTTACGGCATTTGAAGAAACGAGGGCTTAAAGGCGTGAGGCTTTTTGTCAGTGATAAATGTTTGGGGCTGGTGGAATCTTTGGCCGATTTTTATCCGACTGCGAAGTGGCAGCGGTGTGTTGTCCATTTTTATCGCAATGTATTTACCGCCGTTCCGAAAGGAAGAGTCAAAGAAGTCGCGGCAATGCTCAAGGCGATTCATGCCCAGGAAGATCGACAGGCAGCCGAGGAGAAGATAACATCCGTCGTAAAGAAGCTCAAATGCATGAAGCTAACCAATGCCGCAAAGATCGTAGAAGAAGGAGCGAAAGAGACGTTGAGTTACTATGACTTTCCGAGCCAGCACTGGCGCTCGCTACGAACGAATAATCCTCTGGAAAGACTGATGAGAGAAATCAG
>CAYWRV010000291.1:0-1040 GCA_964460865.1 uncultured Smithella sp.
CCCGGAAGGCGCCGAGAGAGAGGCGATCAACAAGGCTTTCGACAAATTCATCTCCCAGATCCAGACCCGCGAGACCCCGCAGGGCGTGGAGATGTACGAGGTACTTGAAGCTCGAACTGACACACCTGAGTTTAAGAAATGGTTTGCCGGATCAAAAGTGGTGGACGAAAAGGGCAACCCTTTGGTGGTTTATCATCACGGGTCGTTCAATGAAGAGGAAGACATACCAGCCGGTGCCATGCACTTCGGAACGAAGGATGCCGCGCAAGAAAGGTCTATAGGAAAATACAAAGACGATGCGGCCATGGCGGTCGAGGCTTATCAGAACGAAGAAGGTGAGTGGCACTGGGATGACGGCCAAGGAATGACGTCTGAAGACCTTGGAGAAGGAGACTACGGTGATGAAGATTCGGCAATCGCCCATGGCCGTTCCTATGTACTGTCAAATATCGACGAATTTGCAATAGATGCAGAGGGCGGTGGAATCACGGCCGCGTATCTTAGTAT
This sequence comes from uncultured Smithella sp., assembly GCA_964460865.1. Lineage (GTDB taxonomy): Bacteria > Desulfobacterota > Syntrophia > Syntrophales > Smithellaceae > UBA8904. The sequence goes on from CAYWRV010000291.1 coordinate 508, forward strand.
TCAAAACCCGAAAAGAGTTGCAGATGCGGGTGGTGCCAATGGTGAATGGGCGCAGATTATCGAGAAAGCAAAGGCAGAGGGCCATGACGGGATAGTCTACCGTAATCGGTACGAGGACAAGGGAAAGGATTCCTACATCGTTTTTTCCCCCACTCAAATCAAGTCCGTCTTCAACCGCGGCACCTTTTCCCCCGAGAACCCGGACATTAGGTACAACGTCCGCGACCTCCACCGCCGGGGCCTTCTGAAGCCTGCCAAACTGGAGGATGTCAAGAAGTTCTTCCCCGGTCAGGAAGTGGGCCTCGATGCGAATAAGAACATCTACGTCAAGACCCGGGGCGGGAAGTACGTCACCCTCTACAAGGTGGACAGCATCACGCCGGACAGTGCCGTTCTGAAAGTCGGATACAACAAGACTCAACTGGCTCCGGGGGCTGTGATTCCGGGGGCCATGGGCCGATCGAGCCAGGGCGACCTTTACATCAAACTGCACCGGACGTTCGGGGATACCTGGACCCTTGCCCATGAGAGCA
>CAYWRV010000292.1:0-1004 GCA_964460865.1 uncultured Smithella sp.
AGGGCCGGCTCAGGCGTACAAGCCGCCCCTGAAGGCTGCAATGCTTCTATATTCAATTATCAAAGACCCAACCTCAAAATACTATCGCGATGAATAACATTCTTTCTTTCGCTATTTCTTACGCCTTGCGGTAGAACAATCATGTTCGCCTATCCAGCCTATAACCACGAATTGTCAAGGATAAAGGTTAGATCTTCTCTGCAAGCATAAATGCCTTATGTGCCAACCTTTAGTTTTTCTGGCGTCTCCTACGGCTATCTATGAGCTTCAATTTCACCAATTAAAGCTACTCCCCCCCTCCACCAAGACAAATCAAACGGATTTCCAGAATGGGCATTTTCTGGAGATATACAGGTTAAACCAGAAAATACACTTTTCCCTTGGAGTAGTTCATTATAACTACCTCCTTCATGCCGAGGATTTGCAACAAAATATTCACAATTCACTTTTTTATATTCAAAAGGTTCAAGTAGCTTGATTAGCAATGATTTACAAAAACCGTCAACCTTTGCATCAAGTATCGTTCCTTCAAAAGGCTGCCATCTTCTGCTTTCGCCAAGCTCCCAAGGGTCACTAATATTGATCGTAACTCGCATATGAAGAAATAAGTTATCCATAATTTAAACCTAACCTAATCAATTTTAAGAACCTTTACTGGTATATCTAAATTCCCAGGAGCCGTTCGCTCTAAGCCGCCTCCTGGCATCTTAAAATTAGGTTCAACTTTTGAAGGAACTGAAAAAGTATTCTTTGGAACTTCTAATGTTACTCTTGCTTCAGGAGTTTCAGGCAAAGCTAATCGTTGTCTGGCTCGCAAAGCGTCTGTATTGGCAGCATCAGTAACATGATGAGGACCTGGACGTCCTCCTCGATTTAATACACCAGACTCTTGGATACTTTTCAATTCACCATGCGACATCCATCGTTGAACAACTTCTGTATTCTTTGAAGCACTCTCCCCTGCAAGGGCTACCTTGCTTCCCGCTTTTGCCGTTTGCTCGACA